>PFPF01000018.1 GCA_002792915.1 Candidatus Micrarchaeota archaeon CG_4_10_14_0_2_um_filter_60_11
CTCGTGAACTATTGGGTGGGCTTGAAGGGCTTCCGTTTCTTCTTCGTGAAGCGCGACCCCGAGGGCGAGGACAAGGCGTACGGCTGGTTCGAAAAATGGGGTTCGTTCGCGCTCCTGTTCGGCCCGTGGGTGCCCTTCATCGGCGACTTGTTCCCGATGGTCGCGGGCACGCTCAACATGCGTTTCGCGAAATTCTTCCTGTTCCTCGTGCTGGCGCGCGCGGTGAAGACCGCGGCGGTAGTCTGGTTTGGCGTCGCCCTTGGCTCCCTTATCTCGTTATAATAACCTTTTTAAACGCGTTCAGCCACTTTCCTTTAGAACGTGGTGATGTCAATAATGGCGAACAAGAAAGCGCAGTACGGTGCTCCCACGGGGAGTTATGGCGAGAGTTTGATTCCTCTCGTGCTCATCCTGATTTTGGGAATATTCATCGCCGGAAAGCTCGGGTACATCCAGCTGAACTCGCTGCCCGTAGTCGGCTCGCTTTTCCCCGCGCCCTACATTAACGTCATAGTAATCGGTCACGCGTCGCCGCAGCTCGAATACTACCTGAAGAGCGAGAGTTACCGCTTCGCCGGAATAAACTACATGGGTTACGTGCCGCAGGAGGCAGTGGTGCCGGGCACGCTCAACAAGTTTGACATCATCATCCTGCAGGGCTCCACGATTTGCGACCGCACCGCGCGCCGCACGATTACGGACCGCGTCAAGGCCGGCGGAAAACTGATGGTAATCGGGGACGCTTGCACGCGCGTGAACGACGACCCGAACGCGCTCGGCTGGGACATAGGCATCGGGCTCCTCGGGGACGTCATGCCCGTGACTTACGGCGGCGTGCTCATGCACGAGGCGACCGGCCAGAGCCGCATTTACGCGGAAGGCAAGTTCCGCATAATCGCGCCAGACCACCCGATGTTCAACGGCATCAAGAACTCCCAGTTCTCGGGCACGCTGACGAACGTCTACCCGACCGCCAACGCGAACGTGCTCGCCTACATCGAGACTTACATGGGCAAGCCCACTTCGCCCGCGACTTTCGGCATCCTCGAGTCGCAAGGCTTCCTGTCGGGCAAGACCATTTACTTCGCGTTCGACCCGGGCACGCAGACCGGCCGCGAAATGCTCCAGAACACGCTCCTCTACCTGAAGGGTGCGAAGGGCTGAAAAACGCAAAAACAGCCTTTTTTTCCTTTTAACCCGTTTTCGGGTTTTGTTTCACGCCTTCCAGCGGAAGCATTGCGAAGCGGCGGCATCGGAGGCGTAACGGATTGATTATCGGAGTCGACTTCGGCGCAACTACGGCGGTGGCAGTCGTTGACTTGGACGGCAGGCCAATAGCAGTTGCGAGCAGGCGCAACTGGCCGTTCGAAGGCGTGCTATCCTTCTGCTCGGCTTACGAGGCCGCGTTCGTGTCCTGCGACAAGAAGACCCCGCCGCGCCCCGTGCGCCGGCTGAACGCGTGCTTCAACGCCAAGCTCGACCACCCTGACGCGGACTTGACGCTAATCGAAAAGCTCCGCATCACCCGCAACCACTCGACGCGCAACCAGCACGAGAGGGACGCGCTGGCGTCGGCGCTCAAGTGCTTCCACCGCCGCTTCCAAAACCAGTCCCGCAAGATAAGCAAGCGCGCCCCGCCCGAGCTTGCTTCCAAAGCCAAGCTGTTCGTGGCGCGCGGCAACAGGTTTTCAAGCTTCAAGACCGCCGGCGCGGTTTCGCGTCCGGCTTGACGCGGCTTTAAACGCGATAAGGGTTAAAAACCGCGGCGCGCTGACCCCTACCGTAACCAAGATGGCCGTGAAAGTGGACGCGTCGAAGTGCACGGGCTGCGGCTTGTGCGCGCAAGTGTGCCCTTCCGAGCTGTTCAAAATCGAGGCGGGAAAAAGCCGCTTCGAGGACAGGCGGGGGTACTGCCAGAAGTGCCGCGCCTGCGAGCTGAACTGCCCGCAATCCGCCATCAAGGTCGCCGACGACTAAAAACGCGAGGTGCAAACTGCGTATGGAAGAAAAAACGGCAAGTGAAGTGCGGCTGCCCGAGGAGTTGCCCGTGCACGAGCGTGCGCCGCGCGGGGAGCGCCCGCGGGGAATCATTTACGTGGGGCAGAAGGAAGTCATGGTTTACGTGCTCGCCGTGGTCACGCAGTTCAACGCGGGCGAAAAGCAGGTGCAGGTGAAGGCGCGCGGCCGCGCGATTTCGCGCGCCGTGGACGTGACGCAAATAGTCAAGCACCGCTTTTTCAACACGCTGGAAGTCACGGGCTTCAAGGTCGAGACGGAAACGCTGGCGAACGAGGACGGCACCACTAGCCGCGTGTCCAGCGTCACCATGACGCTGGCCAAGTAAACGGTTGCCTGCGCGCCTCGCGCCGCGTCCAACCGTTCTCTTTTTATTTTTCACTTTCGTTCCCAGTTTGTGGAACTGCCTTTTTGCCCGAAATGCCTCGAATCGCCAGTGCTTTGCGGGGCCTGCCGGGCCAAGCTGGACGGCGGGACGCTGGGCGGGAGCGACCTGCTGGTGTCACGCGAGCTGCACGCGCTGCGCCGCGACTACCCGCTCGAGGACGCGTCGCTGGACTGCGTCGTCGAGACGGACTCGTTTTACGCGCTCTTCTCGCGCACTCCCTCCGCGCTGATAGGCAAGGGCGGCCGCGTGGTCAAGCGGCTGGGCGACAAGCTGCACAAGCGCGTGAAGGTCATAGACTCAAGCGCGCCGGCGGAAGCCCAGCTGAACGAGTTCCTGCTTCCCGTGCGCGTGCAGGGAGTCAACCGCGTCTACCGTTCTTGCGGGGAGACCGTGAAAATCCGGTTTTCGCGCTTCGACCAGAAGCGCCTGCCCGTCAAGGAGGCGGCCGCGCTCGCGTTCGCGCGCAAGCTGTACGCCGCAGACACGGAACTGGTTTTCGAGTGACGCTGCCTACTGGTTTTTTGCCTTGGCTTTGCTGAACCAGTCTTGGCGCTTTGCCCACCAGTACGCGAAGAACGTGGATATGACGGTGGAGCCGACGATGAGCGCGATGTACCAGCCCCGGTCGTTCGGCGTCATGGCGAAAGCGGAGTTGGACAGTATGGTCGCGATGGTGTTCGGGACAAGCACCGCGGTGCCTATTATTGTGAGATATACGATGGCGAACGCCATGCGGTTGTTGAGTATCTGGAGCTGGTTGTTGTAAATGCTTTGCAGGACTTCGAGTCCGGACGCGAGGACTTCGCTCATGTGCTCGCTCAATTCTATCTGGCGGTTCACGTCGCTCACGAGCAGGTCGATGCGCGTCAATATTTTCGCGTCGTCGGTGAGCAGTTCGGCGTCGCCGTAACGCAGGGAGTTCAGCGCGTCGATGGTGTCCCACAACGCGTTCAGATAGGTTATCAGCGCGTGCTTCATCTTGTAAATCTCGCCGCCGAGCTGGGTGCGCGGCGTCTCCATGTTCATCATCAGGCGGCTCATCTCGTCGCCCTGGTCCTCTATTTCGCGCAAGTGGTCGAAGTTGCTGCCGTTGTTCTCGTCCAGCAGGCGCGTTACCAGCAGCGTGAGCCGGTCCTTGGCGGTGAGCTTGTGCGGAATCTTGCGCATGTACGACTCGGCGTAGCGCCTGAAGCGCGTGAAGCGGTGGACCGCCCCGCCGTGAATCGTGACCACGAGGTTCTCGCGCACTAGAAACAGGACGGGGTTGACGCTCACATCCAGGCCGTCGATGCTTATGGCCGGAATCTTGAATCCCAGCTCGTTCTCGTAATCCTCGTACCCCGCGCCGTGGCCCTTGAGCACGGTTTTCACCAGGCGCTCGCTGAACCCGAAGCGCGTCGCCGCGCCCAAAATATCGCGTTCGAAGTTTTCGACCTTGTAGTCCAGCCACGCGAGCTTCGCGTTCTCGAACTTGTCGGCAAAAGCGTCCGGCGACTCGCCGCAGCCCTGCGCCAGCACGCCTGCCTTAGACTGGGCGACGTAAAAGAACCTACCGTCCAGCGCGGTGGCGCCGTTGTTTTGAACCACGAACCGATTAACCCCGCGTTTTTATTAACCCTTCCGCGCAGTCAGCCCGCCATCCTGGAAACGCGGAACTCCCCGGAATACGCCGGACTGCTTTGGTTGGTTTGCGCGGAAGCCGGCGGCTGCAAGCCCGTGAAGTCAATCGCGTAGCCGGCCAATTGTTCGCCTTCGCCCAGCGTCATGTTAAAACCCGATTCGCTGTCCTTGTCCTTTTTGAAAGTGACTTGCGCTATTGCCCGTCCAGCCCAGAAACACTGCATGCCTGAAGGGCACCGCGAGTCCTCGACTACGCGGTCGAACGACAGCGTAGCGCCCTCGCCCCTCACGAGCGCGGACTCGCCTTCCTTCAACGCGAAAACCGCGCCCAACACCGCCTCCTTGGGCCCTTCGACGGACTTCAATGCCATTGCGGCAGCGAGAACGAAGACGATTACGAATGCAACCAAAAGCAGCCTGCGTTTTTGGAAGACGAACCGCTTGCCCGTTGTCCCTCACCCCTTCAATTTCACGTCCTTGAACGACTTGCTCGCCGCCTCGCTCCAGAAGCTCGGCAACCCGTTCGACGCGAACCCGCGGAACGCGTCCGAGTAAACGAAGAAGGCCCCCTTGTCCGCCGCGTGCTTCTTGAAGCCCCCGGCGGCCTCGTCGTAAATCTCGTTTATTTTCTTGCGCTCGAAGTCGCGCTGGAGGAGCGACGGCTTCTTCAACAGCAAATAATCCGCCTGCCGCAGCGTGTTGACTTCGAGGTTCGCCGAATTCTGCGTGACGAACACAACGCTCAAGTCCTTGTGCCTCGCGACGAACAGCAACTCGGACAACAGCTTGTTCGCCGAACTCATCGAGCTGCGCGAACTGAACGAAATGCCGCCCTCGTCCACGAGCAGGAACGAGCCGTTCTCGATTTCCGGAGTTTCAACGATTTTGACCCAGCTCGGCATCGCGGCGGCGGAGAAGCCCATCGCGGCTACTTTTCTTCCGCGCGCGGCCGCGTTCTCCAAAATGCGCACGCCCAGCGCGCTCTTTCCGCTGCCCCTCGCGCCCAGAATCAAGCCTACGGTGCTCTTTTTCTCGTACAAAAAGTCTTCGAAATCCCCCAAGTCGCCGGACTTCGCCTCGACGAGTTTGAACGCCTCGGCGCGCGCGCCCGTCTTGGGCCTTGCCGCGCCCTCGCCCGCCTTCTTGGCGGCGCCCGCGGCAAAACCCGTCAAAAAGTTGTAAGCCGCCTTCAAGGCCGACCAAACCAGCTTGGCCAGCCCGGCAACAATCCACCACGCGCCCTTGGCCAGCCACTTCACAGCTTTCCAAACCGCGGAACCCGCCTTGCTCCAGAAAGATTTGCGCCCCACGAATCCAGTTCACCGCTCCCGCGCCTTTAAAGGCTTATATTCCCGCTTTAGCAGCCCGTACGCAATCAAGTCGCGGCGCTTTCCGCGCTTTACCAAATCCTTGCGCAGCAAGCCCTCGCGTTTGAAACCCTTCTTCTCCAAAAGGCGCTGCGAGGCGCGATTCTCGGCGAAAACATGACCCCGAATCTTTTCCATGCCCAGCTTCTTGAATCCCAAGCCGAGGAGCAATGCGACCGCTTCGGCTGCCAGCCCCTTCCCGCGGTAACGCGCGCCCAGCCAGTAGCCCATTTCGGCCACCTTGTGTTTCTTGTCAACCCTGAGGAGCGAAACGCTGCCCGCGAGCCTGCCATCCTCCTTGCAAACCACTGCCAAGCAGTAGTCTTTGCCTTTGCGCCAGCGGGTCTTCCTGCTCCTAATGAACTTTACCGCGTCCTTTTTCTTGTAAGGCCAAGGGATATAGAGCGTCCAGCGCGCTACGCTGCCGTCCTTCATGGCCGCGCAAACCGCGGGCGCGTCGCTCGGCTTGAACGCGCGCAACACAACGGCAGCGCCTTCGAGCTTCATCCAATCAAATCCTCGGGTAAAGCTTGCGCAAGCCGTTCAAGGTTTTTTCGTCTATGTTCACGGTCAGCAAATTTTTGTCGGGGTTGTAAGACGCGCTTCTCGCGAGTTTTTTGCGCAGCAGCCGCGCCACCGCGAGCACGTGCTCCGTGTTCCCGCCGACCAGCCCGCGGCAGTAAACCGAGTTCTCGCCGTACGGCAGCGGGTGGCTCAGCCCGAAGCGCAGCCCGCCCAAATCATGCGACCGCAGCCATTCCTTTTCCGCGTCCTTGAGCAGGGGTGTGGCCTCGACCGCCTTGCGAAACAACAATTCGTGCCTCTCCATGAAAACAACTTGGGGCGCGCGGGTTTTAAACCGCTTGCGCCATCAAGACTTCATGGCTGACGCGCGCAAGATTCGCGAGCTCTACAACCGCCTGGACGGCTTGCTAGTCGGAGCATTGCACTATCCCGGCCCGTCGGGCCGCGTTTCGCCGACCGTGATAACGGAATACAATGAGTTGAGCGCGGAAGCGCATGAGGTGCTGGGCGTGCGCACGGGCGTTTTCGGGAACGGCGCGGTTGCAGTCTCCGACTTTTATCCCGCAGCCACCTCGCTACTGAACCTGCTGAAAACGCGCTTGGAGAAGGAGCCGGGAAAGCAGGGCATCCTCGACTTAGCGTCGCTCGCCGCGTTCCCGAAGGACTATTTCGACGTGATTCGCGAGGCGCAGGAGTGCTACAAGCTCGGCTTTTACCGCGCGTGCTGCACCCTCTGCGGAGTCGTCTGGAACAACCTGCTCACCGCCAAGGTGCCCGGCGGAAAAACGACGACCATGGCGGAGAGGCGCGCCGAGTTCGCGGCAAGGTACGGCTTGAAGCGCGACGCGAAACTTTTGGAACAGCTGCACGACTGGCGGAACGATTCCGCGCACCTGAACGAAACCGAGTTCACGGAGGAAAAGGCGGCAATCAGCCTGAAGGCGATAAAGCTCGCGGTGCAAGCGTCCCTAAAAAACTAGTTTGGCAGGCTCGCGCTAAAAGATTAGAGGGCAATGGACTCGACGGGATTTGAATTTGCGGACTCTTGCGCCGCGTAAAAGTGGCGCTTGAGTCTCCCGCAACCTCTTGCATGCCATGCAAGCGATCTACCGTTGATCTACGAGCCCTCTGAAAGGTTTATGCAGCCCAACCTTTTTATTGAATTCGATTGAGTACGCGCGCTTTACATTCACATGGTACAGCGGATAGTTTCCGTTCGGCCTAACGCCACCTTTGTAAATCGAATTCTCGAAACCGAGCTTTGAAAAAACGGCGCTCGTTTGCTTGGCTAAATCTTCGGAAGTGGTGTATACCGTTACCCTTCCGTTTTTGGCTACGGTTCCATCCGTGTCCGTCAAGCCCCGCAAGAAACCCAAAAAGAAATCAGGCGAGTGTTTCATTGTTTTCAGTTTGACGGTAGGCGCCTTCCTTTTAGGTTCAAAAAGCAGTTTGGAAGCGAAGAACTCGTAAACCGATTTAGAGACGGTTTGAACGATTACGCGATTTCCTTCACGCGTCACGAAAAACTTTTTACCGAAACTTTTTTCGAACAAGCGCTTAACGTGCGCTGCGTAAGCTTCGTTGCCCAAATGAACGCGCACAAGGTAATGGTAGCCCGCCGGTACGAATGAATAACTCCCGTCGCCGGCGAAAATGCCGACGGCTTCGCCTTCGTCAAACCCGCTTTCAAAATGAATGCGGGGTTTTTGGTAAGTCTTGCCCCGCACCTTCAAAAAATGGTGGTAAACCGACGTCTTTTTCGCGCCAATCGCGCGCGTTATCCAGTTAAGCGAAGCGCCTTTGCGCGTTAACTCTTTGATTAGGATAATTTTTTCTTTCGGCAAGCGTGGCACAATTAGGCGTCTGAAACCAACTTAAAAAACGATTCCAGACCTCGTTTCCAGTGAATTCTTAAAGAGCTTACCGCGCGCTTTCGATGAACCCGCCGCCGATGCACGCGCCGCCATCGCCATAGCAGGCGCACACCTGTCCCTGCGTAACCGATTCCGCGGGCTCCTTGAAGACTGCCTTAACGACGCCGCCAACCGCGGGGTGCATTATTGCCGCCGTTGGCTCCTGCCGATAGCGCACTTGCGCGGTAACTTTCATCGGTTCGGTCGGCTGTTCGCCGGTAGAGTAGTTGAAACCCGTCACGAGAACCGTGCGCTTGAGCAAGTCCTTTCTGTCCTTTGAAACAATCAAGCGGTTTTTCTCAGCGTCGAAGCCCACCACGTAATTCTCGCCTTCGATTCCAAGCCCGCGGCGCTGGCCGATAGTGAAAAAGTGCAGCCCGTCGTGCCTGCCCAGCACTTTCCCGTTGGCGTCCACTATTTCTCCACCGCGCCTGCCCAGTTTCTCTTCCAAAAACGCGGGAACTGCCGCGCTTTCAACGAAACACAAGTCCTGGCTCTGCTTCGTCTTCAAAAAGAACTCGAAACCCTCGCGCTTCGCCGTCGCGTAAACCTCTTCCTTGGTGTAGCCGCCCAGCGGAAAAACGCAGCGAGCGAGCCATTCCTGCGGAAGCAGGCAGAGCCCGTAAGTCTGGTCCTTGACGCGGTCCTTGGGCGGCACGAGCACGGTCTTGCCGTCGGCGCGCTTGGCGGTTTTCGCGTAGTGCCCGGTTGCAACGTAATCAATGCCGTTGGCTTGCGCCCACTCGAAGAGTTTCGCGAATTTCAGCCGACGGTTGCAGGTGATGCAGGGATTGGGTGTTCGGGCGCGCGACAGCTCGTCGATGAAATAGTCCATGACCTCGCGCTTGAAGTCCGCCTTCGCGTCGACAACGAAGTGCTTCACGCCGAGCTTTTCGCAGACGCTTTTCGCGACTCGCAGCGATTCGGCGGTGCAGCACGCGTTCTCGCGGCAGCCTTCGCCCCACTTTTCGAGCATTAGCGTCACACCCACGGGCTGCCAGCCGCTTTGCTTGAGCAGCAAGAGCGTCATGGACGAGTCCACCCCGCCCGACATCCCGACGACTATCCTTTTTTCCATGTTGAAACCTATGAGGTGCGCGGTTCACTGGTTGAATTACTCGCTGACACCCTCGTCGAAGCTCCTCGCTCGCGTCTTGAAGCTGATGATTTTCGCCGCGAGGCCGCGCAATCTCGCCAGGTTTTCCATTTCTTTCTCCTTAACCGCGTCTATTTGTTCCCTGGTTTTCTCGGTTAGTTCGCTTATTTCCCGTTCGAATTCGCGGGCTTTGGGATTCGAACCTCCAGCTTTGAGACGTTCCAGTTTTAGCACCAACGCGCGTTTCTCGTCCGCGAGTTCCAGCCCCCTTTTCGAGTATTCCCAGAGCAGCCTGTGCGCTTTTTTTCCAGCGGCCTTCTCGACGGATTCGCCGGTCACGGTGTGATTCAGCTCGATTCGACCGCGCCCGTTGTGAAACACGTGGTCAATGCCCGCCTCCTGGGCCAGCAAGACCAGCTTTTCGGCTTGCCTTGCCCGCTCGGAGTCGCCTTTGAAGTCCAGCGTGCTGATTTCAACCAGGTACTTGTGGTCTTTCTGGGGTCCGGTGGATTTTTCCAAGACCCCTTCCCACAAGGGCCTTATGCTCAAATCTGCGTGCGTGAAAAGGCCAGTGTTCTCGAACGTTAGTTTTTTCAGCAACGGGCTGTTGTTGGCCCTTTCGGCCCAAGCTTGCAATCGTTCCATGAAGTGGGCCCGCAGGGAATCGAACCCCGAATCTATCGCACGTCAAGCGATCGTCTTAACCATTCGACTACGGGCCCTTCCAGTAAATCGCGCCGTTAAGGAATAAAAAACCGCGCTTTTCAGGCGGGCGAGATGAAGATTATGGTGTCGCCGCGCAGCAGGACGGTGCCGATTTTGCGCTTGGTTTCGCCGTCGTCGCCCAGCTCTTCGCAGTCGTCGATGACCACGTTCATGTGGATGTCGAAGCTCGCCAGCTTTCCGCGGAGTTCCTTGTTTCCCTTCAGACGGATGAGAACGTTCTCGTCGAGCGCGTTGTTCAATACGTCAAACGGCCTTTTTTCGGTCAAAAAATTCACCTCTTGCCGAACAGCGAGTTAAGCAAGGACATAATGGAGGCGAGCAAGCCTTTTCTGGCTTTCGGAGGGGCGACCGGCGCCTGTTCGCCCAGGATTTTGTGCGCGAACGCGTACAACGCCTTCGAGAAAGGCGATTCGCCCGCGCGCAGCACGACGGGCTGCTGGAGCGCCGTCGAGCGGCGGACTTCGCGGTCTTCCGGCAGCACGCCGAGCACGGGCGCTTCCATGACGGACGCCAGGTCTTCCGGCTTGATTTCCGTCTTGTCGCCGTAAGACATGTTGAGTATGATTCCGGTTATCTTCGTGCCGAGGCGGTCCGCCATTATCTTGACTTTCAACGCGTCCGCCAGCGAGGAGGGTTCGGGCGTCATTACTATGACTGCTTCGGTGGCGCACTTCATCGCGGCTTCCGCGTCCTTGCCCAGGCTGGGCGGCGAGTCGATTATGACGAAGTCGTTCTGTTCGCCCAGCGATTTTATCGCGTCGGGCAGCTTCGAGTAATCCAGTTTGTCCAGCCGTTCGGTGGACAAGCCCGAAGGCACGTACTTCAACCCCGCGGGGCCCTGGTAAATCGCGTCGGCAATCACGTTTTCGCCCGCGAGCACGTTGTGCAGCGTTATCGGCGCGGCGTCCACGCCCAGCATTATGCCGAGGTTCGCCATCTGCAAGTCCGCGTCAACGACGGTGACGCGCTTGCCCGCGCGCGCCAGGATTAAGCCCAGGTTCAAGGCAATCGTCGTCTTGCCGACGCCGCCTTTCCCTGAAGTGAAAACTATCGACCTCATTTGTTCAGCCTGCCTTCGGGTTTCTTCTTCTCCGGCTGCGGCAGCGACAGAAGCTCGAGCATTTCCTCGCCTTCGTCCTTGCCTGCCTTTTTCGCGACTTTGATTTCGCCCTCGTCCGGCTCTTCGCCGCCGAGCACGAGTTCCTTGAATCTTTCGGATTCTTTTTCCTTCGCCGCGGGTTGCGCCTGCATTTTTTCCGCCGGCTTCGGCTGCGTTGCCTTCGCTTCCGGTTTGGCTTGCGTTGGTTCCGCCGGTTTCGGCTGCGTTGCCTTCGCTTCCGGTTTGGCTTGCGTTGGTTCCGCCGGTTTCGGCTGCGTTGCCTTCGCTTCCGGTTTGGCTTGCGTTGGTTCCGCTGCCTTTGGTTTTTCCCGCGTTGTTTCCTGCGCCTGCGCGGCTGGGGCAAGGGGTGCTTTTTGCCTTTGTTCCTCCTGCTTGGGCTTTGCGGCTTCCGCGGATTTCGCCTGCGTTTGTTCCATCGAGGGCGGCGTTATTCGCCCGTCCTCTTCGGCCTGCCTTTCGGCCGGCTTTTCCGCCGGCTTCTTGAAGCCCGCGAGCACTTCACTCAACTTGTATTTTTTAAGCAGCGCATCGGGCGTCTCCTCGGATGCCAGCGAAGCCACCTGCTCCTCGAAAGCGTCGGAAAACTTGGTTGCGTGCGCCTGCTCGAGTTCCTGCCTGCTCGGCGCGTACACCGCGTTCTCGTTGTGCGCCAAAAAGTCGCGGACTTCGCCCTGCTTCAATTCCACCAAATCCGCGAACGCGGCCTTCGCCGCGGTTGCATTGACGACGCGCACGAACGCGGGCTTGCCCTGCACTTTCTTGCGGCTGCGCAAGTACTCATAAACGCTCCCGACGCACTTGCCGGAATCGAACAGCAGGGCGCCTTCCTCGAGCCCGTTCGCGCCCTGGCAGGTCACGGCAACGTAGCCGTTCACGCCCTTGCGCTCCATTTCCGCGAGCAGCGCGGGAAGGCTGGCTTGCGCCAAGTCGACTTCCTTCTTCAAAAGCGTTCCTTCGGCTAGCACTCAGTCGGTCACCTTGATGACTATGTCCGCAGTGTTCTGCAGCGCAATAGAAAAGTCGGGTTCGCAACCCACGACTATCGTCTCCTTGCCCATCTCCTTCGCCTTCGCGAGTATGGGCTTGTAATCCGAGTCGCGCGAGGCAATCGCGATGCAGTCCACCTTGCCGTTGTACACTGCGGCAACCGCGTCCACGGCCAACGCTACATCCACATCGCTTGGGATTATCGAGACTTCGAAACCCTGGTTGGCAACGGCTTCGATGAGCTTGTCGGACGCGTATTGGTCGAGGAACACGCGGGCGACCTTGATTTGGCCGTATTTTTCGACTTTCTTCTTGATGGCGCTCAAGTCAACGCGCAATTCCTTGCGCAGCATGTTCGGGCCGTCCACGAACAGCGCGATGTGCTTGTTCGCGGTCTCGCTTTTCTTCACGAGTTTCTTGAATTGGTCGATTACGCCCGCCATGAAAACAACTCCCCCGCGTTCCGCCAAAAAGCCCCTTCGACTTCCCCGACGCCCAGCCCCTTGGCTTGGGCGACCGTTTCGTACACTTCGGCAACGTTCGCCGGCTCGTTCCTGCCGCCCCTCCACAGGAACGGCGAGTCGGTCTCCGCCAGCAACCGTTCGAAAGGCACGGTTTCGATTAGCTTAACCCTGCAATCGTTTTTAAGCGTTGGGAGCGAGAACCAGCATCCTTCGGGCATCCATTTGGCGGCCTCGGGTTTCTGGAGGCAGTGCAGCAAAACCTTCACCTTGAACGACTTCAGCGTTTCCGCCACTTCCCGCTCTGCCTCCCGCGAGTGCACGACTACGGGCTTGCCCAGCTCTTCCGCCAGCGCGAGCAT
>PFPF01000003.1 GCA_002792915.1 Candidatus Micrarchaeota archaeon CG_4_10_14_0_2_um_filter_60_11
GCATCCACTTCAAGGATTCCACCGATTCGGGCGCGTCCGTGCTCGAACAGAATTACGACTACGACTTGGTGGACCAGCAGAAGCTGCTGGAAAAGTATTTGGACCAGCAAATCACGGTTTACGCGGGCAACAAGTCGTTCGCAGGCAAGCTGTTGTCCTATTCGGGGGGAATAATCCTGGACACGGGCAGCGGCATCGTTTCGTTGGGGAGCTACGACAACATCGCGTTCCCCTCCCTGCCGGGCGGGCTCGTCACGAAGCCGACGATTAACTGGCTGTTGGGTGCGACCAAGGCGGGCGAACACTCGTTCGAAGTTTCCTACCTAACGGCGGGCTTGAATTGGCATGCCGAGTATGTAGCCGTTGCCTCGGCCGGGGACGACAAGCTCGACTTGCAGGGCTGGGTTAGCGTTGAGAACAACGCGGGCGTGACTTTCAAGGACGCGACTCTCAAGCTGGTCGCGGGCGACGTGCATTTGGTTTCCTCGGCAACGCAGGCTTACCCCGCAGCAAAGTCGATGGTTGAAACCGCGGGAAGCTACGACAACCGCCAGTTCGCGCAGGAGAGCCTGTTTGAATATCACCTGTACACGCTCGACAGGCCGACGACGATTGCGGCCAGCCAGGTGAAGCAGGTTTCGCTGCTCTCCGCGGAAGGAGTGCCCGTTGTCAAAGAGCTGGTGTTCCAGCCGTCGCAGTCGACGCAGGTGCAGGTCAAGCTGTCGTTCGAGAACGACGAGGCTTCGGGCCTGGGCATGCCGCTGCCCGCGGGGAAAGTCCGCGTCTACAAGCCGGATTCGACGGGCCAGCTGCAGTTCCTGGGCGAGGACTCGATAAGCCACACGCCGAAAGACGAGGCGGTGAGGCTGTTCATCGGCAACGCCTTCGACGTGCTCGCGGAACGCACCCAGTCGAACTACGACCAGCTCGGGCAGTGCTCGAGCCAGGCGTCGTACAACGTGACCGTGCGCAACCACAAGGATTCGGCGGTGGCGGTGAAGTTCGTGGACGACTCGCTGTACGGCGACTGGGAAGTCACGCAGGAGTCCGTGCCCCACAGCAAACTGGACAGCGGCACGGCTTCGTGGCTGGTCAATGCGCCCGCCAACGGGGAAGCGTACTTGACTTACACGGTCAGGACCCGCTGGTGCTAGAAAAACAGTTTACCTTTTTTTGGCGGGCTTTTCTTTTCCGGCCCCCGGAACTTTTTTGTTTTTTCCGTTCTTATCTTCGGGCTTGCTTGCATTAACGTTTTGTTTTTCGTTCTCGTTTTCTTTTTCCTTGCCGGCGCCGCCCGCTTTCGCCGCGTTAGCCTTCTTCTTCCTCTTGATGAACCAGTAGCCCGCAACCGCCTCTATGCCCAGCGTTGCCGCGAGCGCGTAATTCGTCAAGTCCCACTTGCCCACGTCGAGGTTGAAGAGCGTCGTAGCCGCGGTTTCCCCGGTCTTGTTCGCGGTGGCATGGATTTGGCCGAACTGGCCGAACGAGAGCGCGCCGTCCGCGTAGTAGAAGAAGTTGACGCTTTCGCCGGGCGCGAGGCTTTCGACTACCCACGCGACCTTGTTGCCGTCCACCTGGTCGGGCTGCTTCGAGAACAAGACGCTTGAATAGGCCACGCTTTCGGGCAGCTGCTCGTCGATGGCTATTTCCCTGAGGGTCTGGTTGCCCGCGTTTTCGACGGTCAGGTTGACGAGTGTGCGTATTTTTCCGTCATCGCCTTGGATGACGAGGAGGCTGCGTTCGACTTTGTAAGTCTGCATTTCGCCTTCCACGCATTTCTGCTCGATTTCCTTCTTTTGGGTTGTCAGGTTGAGGGTTTGCGTGGCGTTTGCCGCGCTTACGTTCGCGGTGGCGTTCTTGGTGTTGTTGCCCGAGGACGACCCGGTCGGCTTTTCTGACGGTTGGGCGGTCGGTTTCACGCTGGGTTCGAGGCTCGGCTTTGCGGTGGGCGACGGGATCGGCGGGTTCGAGCCGCAGTCGCAGTCAATCGGGCAGGTGCCGCAATCCTCGATTCCCGTCGCGCAGACCCCGTTCCCGCACACCACCAGCGCCACCGTCGCGTTGCCGCTCTGGCTTACGTTCAGGCCGTATTGGGCGCCGAAGCGGAACGTGGGCGGCGTGAAATACATTTGCTGCCACGCGGTCACGTTGTGGGGCGTGTAGTTCAGGACGAAGCTGGAGTTCTGCCAGTACTCGCGCACTTGCAGCCAGGCGTGCCCGTTTCTTTCGTTCATTCCCGAGTCGTTGACGCTGTTGTTCCCCGTCGCGTCCACGTTCAAGCTGACCCGGGTCTCGGAGCCCGTCTCGTCCAGCACGCGGACGTCGAGGAACCATTTCACGAAGAGCGTGGACGAGGCGTCCGCGAACGCGGACGAGGACTTGTTGAACGAGGTGTTCAGCGAAGTCGCGTTCGAGGCAGTAAGGTTGAAGTCCGAGTACGCCGGGCCGTAGGTGCCGTTGAGGCTCGAGTTCGTCGCGCTCGCGTTCGAGTCGCGCATGTAAAGCGCAGAGTTTATGTTGTAGCTCGAGTTCGAGTGCAGTACCGTCGCGTTCGTCGCCTTGTCCAGGTGCACGCCGTCGTAGAACCCCGTTATGATGCACTCCACTATGGTCGCGTTCTCGCGGCTCGTCGCCACTCCGTAGCCGCCCGACTCGTCCGCGCTGAAGTTGCCCGTTATCGAGTGCCCCTTGCAGTTGAGGACCACGTTGTCCGCGGTGATGTTGAAGCAGGTTCCAGCCGAGTACTGGTCGTCCTCCAGCGTCGTGTTCTGGACTATGCGGCTGCACTCGCCGAAGTACATGTCAAGGTCCTCGCGCTGCGTCATGTAGCGGTTCATGTATTTGTAGGCGCCGCCCATGTAGGCGAGCGTGGAGCCGTTCACCCAGTGGCCGTTGGGGTCCGTGTAGTTCGTGGTGATGTGGTTGTCCTTGTAATACTCCGTGATGTTTTGCCGCGCTATGTCGCCCGTCGCGTTCGTGGTGAGGTTGTAGAACACCGCGGCGCCGGTCGAGTCGTTCATCGAAACGTTCGTGTCCGCCAGCGCGACGCCGTCCTGCCTGAGCGCGCGCAGGTTGAAGTACCACTGGCCGATTATGAACGCGCCGTTCGAGGCCACGCCGGTCGCGCTCTTGTTGTGGGTGGAGTTCGTCAGGTTCAAGCCCGCGCGCTGCACGTAGGCGCTCGAGTTGGCGATGGAGGAGGAGTCGAGCGTGGAGTTTTCGAGGACGTTGGCGGTTCCGGTGGTGCCCGACGCGTCGCAGGACATGTTCACGAGCGCGTAGCCCGCGACCGAATTGTTGAAGTAGTTGCCGAAGCCGTAGTTGTTCTGCACGGTCGAGTTGGCGGTGCCCGTGACGGTGTTCGCGTATAGGTAGAGCGAGTGGCGCGCCGTCTTGACGGTGTTGTAGTCGAAGCGGTTGTTCCAGATGGTGCACGAGCCGGCGGCCACGTTTTGCGCCTCGCAGTCCATCACGAGGCCGTAGTGCCTGTTCGTCGTTGCGGCGCCCTCGCAGTAGTTGTTGCTCCAGGTGTTGTGGTCGATGTTCGCGTTGGAGTCCAGCCCGAACGCTATCGTGGGCGGGACGGCGCGCAGCTGCGTGCAGACGCCCGTGTAGTTGGACGCGTTGTTGCCTATGAACGAGTTCCAAGAGATGACGGCGTGCTGGCCGCCGTCGCAAAGGCTGAGCACTTGCAGGGCGCTGGCCACGTTCGACATGTTGTTGTAGCTGACGTTGAGCGAGTCGTTGGCGTCGATTGCGTAAGCGTTCGCCTGGAACGTGACCGCGTTGCCCGTCGAGAAGCCCGTAAGGTTTATCTTGTTGTAGGTGACGTTCGCGGAGCCGAACGTGCCCGACGCGACGGCGTTCGCGGAGCCGAACGTGCCCGACGCGACGGTTGAGTTGAAGAACGCGCCGCCGATGCCGCAGGACACCAGGTTGTTGTTGTTGAACGCCACGCCCGTTGCGTTGTCCATGCTCACGCAGGGCGCCACGGCGCCGGTCTGGGCGTACGAGAAGTTGTTGTTGGAAACGTTGACGCCGGACGAGGTCGGGAAGGCGCCGGCGTGGCCCACGTAAAGCGAGTAGGCGGAAACGTTGTAAACCGTGTTGTTGTAGAACACCAGCTGGCTGGCGTTGTCGATGCGCGTGCCGTTGCTGCCGCTGAAGACGCTGTTCTTCACCGTGTTGCCGTTCGAGGTCGCGTCGGTCATGAAGTCGTAAATTCCCGCCTCGTACTCGTTCACCAGGTTGCCGTCGAAGGTCACGGCGCGCGAGCCGCTCACCGCGCGAACCGCGTACGTCGAGAAGCCCGCCGCGCCCTGCGTCACGTTGGTGAAGTTCGAGCGCGCGATGCTGAAGTTCGTCGCGTTGTTCAGGTAGACTTCGCCCCCGCTCCAGACGGTCAGGTTGCTCACGTAGTGGTTCGTCGCGTTGTAGGCGAAGATGCTGTAGGCGCTGGTGTTGACGAAGTTGTTGGTGTAAGTCGCGTTGTCCGGAGTCTTCTTCTCGTAAAACGCGGCGTAGAACAGCGAGAACGTGCAGTTGACGACCGTCAGGTTCGCGTGGCCCTCGGAATTGTTTATCGCTATGTCAATGGTCTTGTCCGTGCCGTAAATTTTGAAGCCTGCGCAGTCGACGGTGACGTTGTCCGCGGAAACGTTCATGCAGGGCCCGCCCCCGACCGTGAAAACGCCGTTTTGCAGGTAGTAGGTGTTCGCCACATTCAGGTTTGTGCAGGCATGGAAAAGGGCGGCTGTGGTGAGTGTGCAAGAGAACAGCAGCGCAAAAAGCGGCAGCGCGTTTTTCAAGCTGCGGTCCCCCTCGCCGGAAGCCGGCGGCCGGACGCGGCGCACGGGAACGGGCTGCCGCTTGCCAAAAGGCGCGCAAACGCGACTGACGACAAAACGCGGCGCATTATCCAATATCCCCCATGCTAACCGCAATCAATTTGCGGCTGTTGCTTCCGTCGTAAAAACCATCACGTAAAGCTTAATAAAAGCGCCGAAGGCGCGCGGGCAGCAGCGCGCCGGCGGACGGGGAAACGGGAAACGCAAGCGTTAATAAGTATTTTTAACTGGAAACTATTCAATAGTTGCAGCTAGTTTTGTTACTAGTCCATTAGGTGGTGTTGGGATTGAAGATTGTTTTCGGCGACCCGAAGACCGGGCACTCGTTCCAGAAGGAGATTGAAGCCGGCAAGGAAGGCCAGTTTTTCGGCAAGCGCATCGGCGAAAAGTTCGAAGGCGGGGCAATCGGCCTGCCGGGTTACGAGCTCGAGATAACCGGCGGCTCGGACAAGCAGGGCACGCCCATGGCCGCCAACGTGAGCGGCTCGCGCAAGCTCAAATCCGTGTTCAGCAAAGGCGTGGGCGTCCGCCGCTTCAGCAAGAAGCGCCCGATGGGCAAGGGGCAAAAGCAGAAGAAGACGCTGATAGGCAACACGGTCAGCGAAGAAACAATGCAGTTGAACGCGGCCATCACGACCGCGGGCTCCAAGCCGCTGGCGGAGCTGGGCTTCGCGCCCAAGCCCAAGGAAAAGAAGGCGGAAGAAAAGAAGTGACCCGCAACTGGGTAATAGCTGACAATGCGCGCGTCAAAACCGAATCATTAGCGGGCGCCGCGGGCGTCCACTTTCACGCCAAAAGCCTGAAGTCGCTTGCCGCGCTGCAAAAAGTCGCGTCGCTCGGCGTGCCGGTCGAAGTCCACGTCTTGGACCGCAAGCCCGCTGAACTCGTGCACCACTTTTTCCTGAAGAACGTGACGCGGATTACCGTTCATGCGGAGGCCCTGCGCGCAACGGCCGCGCTGCAAAAAATCCGCGATGCCGGCTTCGAGGCGGGGCTGGCGTTCAGGCCGCCCGCGAACCCGATGGTGATGCGCCTTTACGCCGACTTGGCGGACTGCGTGCTCGTGGTGCTTGACGAGGCGGGTTTCGACGGCCGCGCGGCGGAAAAAGTGCGGGTGTTGCGCGAAGTTTTCGGGAAAAAAGTCGCCGTCGAGTGTGCTTCGATTGGGGATTTGGATTCTGCCAATGCCGCGGGTGCGGACGAAATAGCCTGCAAGCCCGCGCTATTCGTCAAAGCGGCGCACGAAAGCGATTCCCAATAATGCCGCGGCGAGCATGAGCGCCATCAGCGCGTTGTCTTCGGGCCACGCGGGGAGGTTGAGCCCGTTTGACGCCGCAGTGCCGCCCGTTTTGTATTCCTTGGTGAACGGGTTGTCCACGGGCACGCCGCGCGTGTTGCCGTTCTGGTCCGCCATGAAGCCGATTCCCTTGCTCGTGAAGTCCGAGCTGAGGGGAATGTCCTGCCCGTTGTAAACGTTTATCGCGCCCGTGCTCGGGTTGAAGGTCAGGATGCCGTTGTCGCCGCGCGCCGCGAGCAACGCGAGTATCTCCTTCAAGCCGCTGGAATCGGTAGTGGTGAGCGTGGGCTGGCCGTTCTGCATCCCGACTCCCAGCTGGATTGGCCCCTTGTCCGTGTCGAACCGGAACTGGCCGTTCCCAAGGTCCTTGCTGCCCGTAATCACGTAATCCGTGGCTTCGCCCGTGTTCTTGTCTATCACGCGCAGCTTGTCGCCGTCGAAGTAGTAAATCTTGTCCTCGGTTTCCAGCGAGTTCAGGCCGCCGCTTCCCTGTATCTTGTCCAGCGCCGCGTTCAGCTCGCTTCCCGACTCCTCGGCGCCCGTCTTGGCGACGACTTTCGCGTTGATTTCGCCGTCCTTCAGGGACGCGGTCACCGCCTTGATGTTCTGGCTGCTGGACTCCGCCAGCGAGTAGATGAATACCAGCACCTTCCCGTTCGAGAATTCCATCTTGCCCCTGTCGCCGATAATCGTCTTGATTTTCCCGATTTGCGTGGCGGGCACGCCGCTGCCCGTCAATTCCGCCTTTCCGTCGCCGTAAACCTTCAGCTTGGAGGCGCGCAGTTCCTGCCGCGACGCGAGCCCGCCCAGCTTGTCGTAGCCCGGCGCGGTCACTTCCTGCCCGAACTTTTCCTTTTCGCCGGCGTTGCCGTTGGCGCTGTTGTAGTCGTCCAGCGCGGTCGACGACTCGTCGGGGTAGAGGACCGTGAAGCCTATGGCGTCGTCCGCGAAAGTCGCGATGCCCTTGTCCGTGTCCACGCTCGAGATGCGGCCGATGAACGGCGTCAAGTCGTTCCCGACGTCCCGGCCCGTGACTTCGGCAATCGCCTTCTTCAGGCAGTCCGCGTTGCAGTCGCCGGTCAGGCTCGGGTCGCCCTGGTAGTTGATTTCCATGAACGCGCCGCTGCAATCGAACGAGTGCTCGATTATCCTGTTGGGCAAAATCACGCGGCCGTTTTCCTGCGAGCGCATCCTCGCGAGCGCGCGCACCTTGTTCCAGTAGTCCGTGAGCGCGAGGCGCACGCTGCCGTCCTTGTTGTAAACGGTTATGCCGTCCTCGCCCAGGTTGAACAGCGCGTCGCCGCTCTGGTAGTTCTCGCTGAACTTGCAGCCCTTCCTTTCGAGCTGGTCGAACAACCCGCCTTGCACGCTCCACGCGCTCTCCTCTATTTGGAGGTAGTAAATCTCTTCGGGCGCGACCGCGCCGTTCTGTCCGTCCATCACCGCGCGGAAGCTCAACGCGTCCTTCAGCTTGTCGAGTTGCGTGCTCGTGTTCTTGGGCGCGTAAGTGTTCTCCGCGGCCGAGCCCGCGCTTAGTTGCGAAGTCAGGCTTTGCAGCGCCTGCAGCGGGTTCGTTCCCGCGTTGCCCGCCGCGGCTCCGGCCGCCTCGGTTGACAGCGGCGCGTACGCGAGAATCTTGTACTGCGAGTCCATGCAGTTGGTCACGTAAGTCATGGCAACGTTGCCGTGATACATTTGCAGGGCCTCGACCGGGTTGACCCAGTTCAAGATGTCCGAAGTCGAGCGCATAATGGGGCTCGTGCCGATTTTCCCTATTGTTCGCAGCGTCACCGCCAGCTCGCCTTTTCCCGTTGCGAGCGACGTCGCGGGCAATACCACGGTCAGGATGATTTGCGAGCCGTAGCCTATGGTAGCTATCGACAGGTAAGTGCTTTTCAGCCCGTTGAGGTCGTTCTTGGTGCACGGCAGGTCCTTGCCCTGGTCTTCGTCCACGGCCATGCCTATCGCGAACCCCTTGTAAATCATGGCGATGCCGAAAGCGCGGCCCGCCTCGGTGAACACGCTTTTCGAGAGCATCACGGGCAGGGCTATCGCGGTTACGTACTTGTACATGTCGCCGTTTACGCTTCGGTCGATTACGCCTTCGGGCAGTATTTCGTTCACCACGAAGTTCATGCTAGTGAACTTTTCGTCCTTGTTGATTTTCCTCAAGTCCTCGAAGTTCACGGACGACGACTGGCCCGCCCATTGCGTTGCGATGTTCCAGCCGCCTTCGCTGGCGGGCCTGACCGTGGTTATGGAATTCGAAAGCTTTGCCTGCGTTTGCGGCTCGCCCTTGTTTATTATGAACACCTTGCCCGGGTTGAAGACTTTCTCGGGCGTTCCGGTGGCGCCGTCCGTGAGCTTTCCGACGAGTTCCTGCACCCGCCCCAATCCGCCGGGGTCGGTCGCGTCGCGGTAGTCCTTCGCGAGCTCGCGGTTGACCGCTATCTTGACGTACTTGTTGCCCGAGCCCGACGCCTGCATCATGAACCCGTCGCTGACCTCGTAAACAATGCGGCCGGGCCCGAGCCAGCCGATGCCGAAAATGAGGCTGGAGTAAAGCATTCCCGTGGCGGTTTGCTTGAATCTCGACGCGGTCGCCTGCATGGTCTTGAATTGTTTGATTTGAAGGTTCAAGTGCGCTAACTCGTCTTTAGCAATTGACCTTTCCGCGACAAGCTGCTGGGCCGAAGTAAGGCTGTTGGGGTTGGCCGTGTATTTGTCGATTAGCGGACCCACTTTTTTGCTTAAGGCGCCTGACACCGCCGGGTCCGTGCTCCTGGCAAGGCTCGAGTACTCTTGAGCGATGATGGCGGTTTGCGCGTTCGCCCTTTCGAACGCTTCCTTGGTTATTATCGTCCTTTGCGCGAGTTGCTTTTCCAGCGCTACGCTTCCTATCCCGCCTATCAGCGCGGTGAGCATCTGTATGTCGTTTATCCCCCTGAACCACTTCAGCCACTCCTCGTAATACGCGGGCACCAGTATGCTGCCGCCCCCGCCGCGGTCAAGGTAAGCCAAAAGCGTGCCGAAGCGGAAGTGCTGGTTCGAGTCGACGGAAAGCGCCGTGTCCTTGCCGTCAGTTGCGGGCGATTCGTACGAGCCGCTCAACAGCTGCTTGCTTGGCTGGCCGTAAGTGATGTCCTTGTTCAGCAGGCCCGCGTAGCTGACGCGGCCCTTGATTGTGTCGCCGAGGAGGCACGAGTTCGGGTTCAAGTCCTGCAGCTTGTACAGGTCGCTCAGCGCGATTTGCTTGCCGTTGCCCGGCAGGCTGATTTTCAGGTTGTCGTAAGGGTTGGGCGCAGCCGCGGGCAGCGTAGTCGCCCCGCCGGGCACCAGGCCCCACTCCGCGAGCTTTTGCATGAGCACGCTTTTCTTGCCCGCGCTTTCCGCGTAAAGGTTCGCCCGCGACACCAGCGCGCGCGCGTCGGAGGGGACGTTGCCGTCCTTGTCCAGCCGAACTCCCGTCTGCTTGGCAAGCGTCTTCAAGTCGGCTTCGCTCGTCTTGCCCATGAGCACCGCGAACGAGCGGAAGTCGACCGTCTGCTCGGCGCCCTGCGGCGCCACGTTCAAGTTCATGGGGCTCGTGACGTCGCCCGCGGTGTTCGTCAAGGCGTCGGCAGGCGCGAGGTCGTTGATTTCCTTTGCCTGGAAGCCGAGCGTCGAGTCCCACAACTGCTTGCGTTCGCTTTCGCTGATTTCGTGGATTAGCGTGTCCGGGCAGTCGGCCAGCGCGTCAGTCGCGGTGCTTTGAGTCGATTGCGTCGTTGAAGGCGTTTGCGCGTCGCCGGCCGTTTGGTCCGCGGGCGTCGCGGCGGCGTAAGCGAACGGCGTGAAACCCGAAAGGAACAATGCCGCCATTACGACGATTGAGAAAGCGCGCCGCGGGGTTTCCATAGTCTAATACGAATGGTTTCGGGCTTTTAAATAACTAGTATCCGGCGCCGGATTCGGAGCGCGCAAGTCACTTTTTCCGGTTTTCTTTCCCGGCGTCTTGCTATTCTTCGGTTTCTCCCTCTTCCGCGGCTTCGCCCGCTTTCTTGGGTTCGGGTATCCTGACGCAGTAGGTGGCGCGGTACACGGGTTTGCCTTCCCGCGTCTGCGTTATCAGCTTGTTCGTCTTCTTGCAGTGCAGGTCGAGCGCGCGAATCGCCTCGAATGCGCCGCGCTTCCTGCCCACGTAAATGTCGTAGCCGAATTTCTCGTCGTGAATCGCGGTTATGAAAGTGATTTTGCGGATTTGCCGCGCCAGGTTCGTCATCAGGCGGCGCGCCTCGTCGTGCGGCCCCCTTACCTGTATCACGGCCTCGTGGTACCCGCCGGACTCGAGGGTGCATTCCAGGCAGGTGCGCGTGAAGTGCTTTTCCGTCGGCGCGCCCTTGACCCAGCCGTCGCGCGTCCAGTGCTTTCCGCACTTGGCGCAGTACTGCGCGAGCCTCTTTTTTTCCTTTGGCGCGGATTGCGGGTTTTCGCGGGCTTCGCACTCGGGGCAGAACGCTCCGCTGAACTCGCCTTTAGCGTCAAGCTTTCCGCACGCCGGGCATTGTTTGAGCATCGCAACTGTTTTTTAAGCGCCCGCATTTAAACCCTTGATGGTGGGCGGCTTTTGAAGGTTGACCGGCGCGCGGAGGCGATAGGCGCGAGCAGCTGGCTGTTTTCGCTTCCGTCCTACCGCAGGCTTCTGGTCTACCTTTTCGCGGCGTGCTTCGCCGCCGGCACGGTAGTCCGCTTCGTTTACTCCGGAGACTTCGTGACCGCCTTCGTGTTCGGCGGCTCGGAAGGCGTGTGGATGCTGTTCCTGCCCGCGCTGCTGTCCGCCGCGCTCGCCGCCACTTTCCTGTGCCCCAGCGACCTGCTGAACGGGTTCCGCCAGCTGTTGTTCGTCTCGATGCTCGCCGCGATGGTGTCGTCGCTGTTCACGCTCGCGGGCATGGTTTCGTTCAGGGCGTTCAACTCGGAGTTCGCCAACTTCGTGCTGATGGGCAACGCCGCCGCGGTCGTCGTCTGGTTCGTTGCGCTCCTGCTCGTGATGAGCGTCAACGTGTGGAAGGCCCTGCCCTTCGCGTTCGTCCAGCCTTTCCTCAACGTGGCGTTCCTGTTCGTGTGGGACAAGGTCGGGTTCTTCGATTCCATAATGGCCGTGGGCTCGCCCGTGGTCGCGGCGGTCAAGATAATCGGCGCCGCCGCGGTGCTCCTCACGGCGCTGTGGATGATTTTCTATTTGCTGAACGCGCCCGCCAAGCGCAACTTCGGGTTCTCGACCATTCAGGCGGTCGTGCTGTTCTTCGGCCAGTGGCTGCGCGGCAGCAAGGGGCTCGAGGAAGTCCTCGCGGGAGTCGGCGAACGGGTTGAAACCTTTTTGGGCGTGGTCGCCTTCCGTGCGAAGCGCTCCAAGAAATTCAAGGCCGCGTTCATCGTGCCTTACGTGCACTTCGGCCCGTTCGGCAACCTGGGCGGCAGCGAGTTTCCCGCCCTGCTGACCGCGGGCGTGGAAAGGCGCTTCGGCGGCAAGGCGTTCGTGTTCCACGGCACCGTGAACCACGATTTCAACCCGGTGTATTCGTCGAGCGTAAGCATCCTCGAGCGCGGCGTGTTCGAGGCCATCGGCGGCGAGTCGCATTACTCGGACAGGGCCGCGCTGCTCTCGTCGCACGCGGGCCTCTCGTCGCTGAACGGCATCTCGTTCGGCAACGGGTCGTTCCTGCTCGCGAGCCGCGCGCCTTCGAGCAGCGAGGACATCGACCTGTCGGTCGGCACGGCGCTGCGCTACAAGCTCGAAGCCCGCGGGTTCGGCAAGTCCATAATCGCGGACGCGCACAACTCCATCACCGACGGCGCCATGTTCGAAATCGGCTCGCCGGAATACTTCCAGTTCGAGTCCGCGGTGGATGCGCTGGAAAAGCCCGATGCCGGCAGGCTGCGCGTCGGCGCCGCCTCGAACGGGCTGAAGGAGTTCACCAGCCGCCAGGGCGTCGGCGGCGCGGGTTTGCACGTTGCCGTCGTGGAGGCGGGCGGCGGGCGCGCGTGCGTCGTGCTGTTCGACGGGAACAACATGCAGCCCGAATTCCGCTCGCGCCTGCTGGCGGAGCTGAAGCCGTACAAGTTCGATTCCTGCGAAATCGCGACCACGGACACGCACTCGGTCAACACGATTAACGGCACGCACAACCCCGTGGGCTTGAACGCGGACCGTGAAGCCCTGGTGCAAGCGGTGCACGAATGCGTGCGCGCCGCGCTGAAGGACCTGGAGGACTGCGAGGCGAGCGTTGACGTTACCCGCGTCCCGCTGTCCGTGTTCGGGGCGAAGCGCCAGAGCGAGCTCATCACGGCGATAAACTCCGTGATTT
>PFPF01000026.1 GCA_002792915.1 Candidatus Micrarchaeota archaeon CG_4_10_14_0_2_um_filter_60_11
AAGATAAAGGAAGTAGTCGCGCTCGTCGAGCTGTCGGACAGGCTGAACGATTTGGTGAAGACTTTTTCGGGGGGAATGCGCCGCAGGCTCGAAATCAGCCGCAGCCTGCTTCACAACCCGAAGATCCTGTTCCTCGACGAGCCCACCATCGGGCTAGACCCGCAGACGCGCCGCCACGTGTGGGACTATGTCAAACGCCTCCGCAACGAGAAAGGGGTCACCCTCGTGCTGACGACGCACTATTTGGAGGAGGCGGACGCGCTGTGCGACCGCATCGCGATAATCGACGCCGGCAAAAACGTGGCGCTGGACACCCCGAAGAGGCTGAAGGATTCGCTGGGCGGCGACGTCATCGAGGCGGAGTGCGACAACCCGAAAAAGCTGGCCGCCGCCTTGAAAGGCAAGGCGTGGGCGAAAGACGTCAAGGCGACGGAAGGCAAAATCACGTTCAAAGTGGAGGCGGGCGAAAAGCGCGTGCCCGAAGTGATAGCCGCGGCCAACGCGAAAGGCATAACCGTCGACTCGATAGCGCTGCGCAAGCCCGCGCTTGACGACGTGTTCCTGCACTACACGGGACGCGGAATCCGCGAGGAGAAAAGCAGCGCAACGGACGCGATGCGCATGCGCAGGAGGGCGTGGCACAAATGAGCGAATTCACCGCCATGTACTTCCTCTGGAAGCGCGAAATCCTGCGCTTCATCCGCGCGCGCAGCCGAATCGTGGGCAGCCTCGCCATGCCGTTCTTCTTCCTCGCAATACTGGGCAGCGGGCTGAGCGGCGCTTTCAGCTCGGATGCCACGAACGGCAACTACACGTCATTCATCGCGCCGGGCATAATCTGCATGACCCTCCTCTTCGGCTCGGTGTTCGCGGGCGTGACAGTCATAATGGACCGCAAGTTCGGGTTCCTAAAGGAAACGCTCATCGCGCCCGTAAACAGGACGACCATCGTGCTCGGCAAGTCGATAGGCGGCGGCACCACCGCGGTAATCCAGGCTCTGCTCCTGCTAATCATCTCCCTGTTCATGGGAGTCACGTTCGACTTGTCGCCCCTGACGCTCGCCGCGGCAATATTCATAATGACAATCACGTCCATGGCTTTCGTCGCGCTCGGCATCGCCATTGCGTCGTGCATGGAGGACATGCACGGCTTCCAGCTGGTGACGAACTTCCTCGTGATGCCCATGTTCTTCCTTTCGGGCGGCCTGTTTCCGCTGTCGAACACTCCCGGCTACGTGCAGGCGCTTTCGTACCTGGACCCGCTCACCTATGCTGTGGAAGCGTTGCGCGCATTGTTCCTGCACGCCTCGGTTGTTCCGCTTGAAACCAGCGTCGCCGTGCTGGTGGGCTTCCTCGCGGTCTGCACCCTCGCGGCCGCCTGGCTCTTCGCGAAAATAGAAGAATGAGAAAACGCCAAGCCTCCGATGAGATTTGCAACGCCTTGCCTTTCTTTTGGAAAAAGAAAGGCGAGGGCTCCGCGAAAGAAAACCGTCTAGTCTTGCGAATAAAAACCGGCAATTCGCTAAGCCTCCGATGATCGAGCAAGCGAAAACGCTTGCGAGAGTTCTTGCGCATCAGCGCAAGACAGGAGGCTCTGAACGAAGCGAAGAGCCTCCGATGAGATTTGAACTCACGACCTACTGCTTACAAGGCAGTCGCTCTACCACTGAGCTACGGAGGCACAAAGAATTGAGGTTCTGCTGAAATAAAAACAAGACGCGGGGGGTTTGGGCATCAGGGCAAACTAAGGGGGTGCGCCCCCTTGGGTTGACCGCGCTGTACCACTGAGCTACGGAGGCGCTCCATACACTTCTGCCCAACGCTTCAATAAAAGGTTTGGTGGGCGGAGAGGGGGGAACTGGTGGGAGCCCCCCTCCCCGGTCGGCCTTGCCGACTAAAACTAGCGTTACTCCTTCAGCGCCTCGTCGACCGCGTAGGCGAACACCGCGCCCAGCGCAACCCCGTCCAGCCACTCCAATTCGCGCTTTTTCCCCAATTTCTTCTGCAGCTCCTTGGCGCGGCGGAAAGTGCGCTCGGTCACCTTCACCGTCCTGTATTCTACCATTTTACTACAAATATACTACAAAAAGTAACCAATATAAAAGCGTTTCCCTGCGGGCGGCGCGGCTCACTCCAAAAACTCGACGGCGTCAACGATGCCGTCGCCATCCTCGTCGAAACCCTGCACTACCTTGGCAGTCACTTCCGCGTCAAAGGCGTTGCCCGCCGCGATGCGGCGCGGCTGGCGAAGCAGGGCGAGTATAGCCACGCGCGTCGCGTCGTGGTTGGACCCGGCTACGATGAAGACGCGGCGCCGCGGGTTCAGGGGGTTTTCGGCGGTTTCCACTACGCCCACGGGATCCGAATAAGTCTTCTTGGAAACCGACGAGTAAACGTTGAAAGACTTGTCCTCGAAACGCACGGGAAGCTTGGGATTGACTTCATCCAAAACAGTGTTCACTTTGGGGCCGCCCACGAGGAACAAGTTTTGCCTTCGGTCCTTCAGCTCGGTGTCAAGATAGTAAAGGGGATAGTCAAACACGGCATAGCGCCCCAGCCAGGCGGCAAGCTCAACCGCGCAGAACTCGGAGCCGCGGCTGCGGTAGCGGCCGTGCGGCTCGGGCGAACCCACCACTATTTTCGCGTCCAGCCTGCCGCTTTCCACGAAAGGCTTCAGGAACGAAGGCGTTTTTTCAACCTCGTGCACGAACGGCTTCCAGTCGCTGCGCAGGGTAACTGCAAGCGCCGAATGGGGGCAGGAGAACCGCTTCGCCAGCGCGCCGCCACGCGCCTCGTAGTCAACCAGGCGGATGAGCCCGGCGTTCAGCAGTTGGCGCACGTGGTAGTACACGGTTTGCGCCTGAATGCCCAGCAGCTTGGCAACCTCCGCGGGGTATTTCGGCTCCTCGGCGAAGGCGCGGAGAATGCGCAGCCGGTCGCGCGAAAGCGCGGCAAGCGCGCCGTCCTCCACGATGCCCGCTTCCATGAATTTTCCGTTGTCAACCAGTTCAGCCACAAAATCACCTTATCAGCGCAATTAATAATGATTTAAACAATTTAATAACGCTTTCGGGTTCTTATTATCAAAAAGTTGATAAATAGGGCTTGGATTATGAATGCCGCTTTAACGGCGTTTAAAAGGGCGTTTCTGCGCGAGTATAAGGCGTCGGCGCGTAACGGCGGCGCGTTTAGGGTGTTTTGCAATGTGCGGAATAATCGGTTACATAGGCGCCCGGCCCGCGGGCGCGCTTCTGTTCAAGGGGCTCAAGCGGCTGGAATACCGCGGCTACGACTCGGCGGGCGTCGCGACGCTTGACGGCGGAAAGCTTGAGATACGAAAGGATGCGGGCAAGATAAGCGAACTCGACGAAAAGCTGCACTTCGAGTCGATGGCGGGTTCCATGGGAATCGCGCACACTCGCTGGGCAACGCACGGCGGCGTCACGCGGGAGAACGCGCACCCGCACGCGGACTGCAGCGGCGCAATCGCAATCGTGCACAACGGGATAATCGAAAACTTTCAGGAGCTCAAGGCGGAACTGGCGGCAAAGGGGCACTCGTTTAAGTCCGAGACGGACAGCGAAGTGATTGCACACCTTATCGAGGACAACTACAAAGGCGATTTGGAAAAGGCGGCCTTCGAAGCGGCGAAAAGGCTGCGCGGAAGCTTTGCAGTCCTCGCGGTTTCCGCGAAAGAGCCGGGCAAAATAGTGTGCTTCAAGCGGGAATCGCCCCTGCTCGTGGGGCTTGGAAACGGCGAGATGTTCGCGGCGAGCGACGCAACGCCCATAGTCGAGTACACGCGCCGCGTGGTCTTCCTCGAGGACGGCGAGGCGGCGGCGCTTACCAAGGATTCGGCAAAATTCTATTCGCTTGACGACTGGAAGCCGCTGGAGAAAAAGGCTTCGACCGTCGAATGGAGCGCGGAGGACGCGGGAAAGAACGGCTACAGCCACTTCATGCTCAAGGAAATATTCGAGCAGCCGCAGGCGCTCAAGGCGGTAATTGCGCAGGACGAGAAAAATCTTGCCGCGTTCGCGGAAGAGCTGAAAAAGGCGAAGCGCGTCATCGCGGTCGCGTGCGGCACCGCGCGGCATTCCGCGGTAATCGGGAAGCACATGCTGGACCGCGTGGCGGGCAAGGACATCGAAGTCCTAATCGCGTCCGAGTTCGAGTACTTCGCGGACCGCGTCGAGCCGGGAACCATAGTGCTCGCGGTTTCGCAAAGCGGCGAAACGGCTGACGTACTGGACGGGCTGCGCCGCTCGAAGGCCAAGGGCGCGCGCATCATGAGCATCGTGAACGTGAAGGGCTCGAGCATCGACCGGCTGAGCGAGCGCTCGCTTTACCTTAACTGCGGGCCGGAAATCGCCGTTGCTTCCACGAAGGCGTTCATGGCGCAGTGCGCGGTCTTCTATTTGCTCGCTCACGCGATGGCGGGCAAGCTGGAAAAAGCCGAGGGCGACTTGCGGCTGCTTTCAGGCCTCGTGCAGCAGGAGCTGGACGCGGCGAACGGAAAAATGAAGGAAATCGGAGAAGAGCTGGCGAAGAAGCAGAACGCCTACTATCTGGGCCGCGGGGTGAATTATGCGATTGCCCTGGAAGGCGCGCTCAAGCTCAAGGAAATATCCTACGTGCACGCGGAAGGCATGCCTGCCGGCGAGCTTAAGCACGGCACGCTCGCGCTCATCGAAAAGGGAACGCCCGTTTTCCTCCTGAACCCCGAGGACTACACGTATTATGAATCCTTGAGCAACGGCATCGAAACGCGGGCGCGCGGGGCCAAACTGTTCGGCCTAAGCAACAAGGAAAACAAGGCTTACGACGAATGGATTCGCCTGCCCGAAACAATCGACGCGCTCCTCTACCCGTTCCTCTCAATCGTGCCGCTGCAACTGATTGCCTACTATGCGGCGGTGGCGCGCGGCAACGACCCCGACAAGCCGCGCAACCTCGCCAAGAGCGTGACGGTCAAGTGACTATTTTTTGGCAATCACGTGCTCGGTGAACGCGCTTCCCTCCCACAGGTGTTTCGGGGTGGAATACGACCATTCCGGGCCGAGCAGATACGCGACCTTGAACTTCATGTAAGCCGCGTCTAGCCTGCGTGCATCCACTTTGCCTTTCAATCCGGGAAACGGATCGGTGTGGAAGCGGTAGGCGAAGCTGTTCTGGCCCAAGTCTTCAAAACTTACCTTCAAGCCCACGCTGGCGTCGCGCTCGCCCACGCAGCGCCTGAATTCCGCCGGCCCGCCGCCCCTTTTCGCGCCCATTCCCGCGTAAGCCGAGCCCAAGCTGGTTTCCATCAGCTTGGCCAGGAATTTCAACGCGTAATCCTCGCCTTCCCAGTCCTTGAGAATCAGGAAAGAGTTCTCGACGCTTTTGAAGAACGCCGCGTTGTAGTCAACCGTATCCAACCACCAAGCATCAATGAAAGCGCGGGACTTTAAATTATGGCGGCACAAAGCAATCCGTGAAAGCCCTGCTCTTCGACTTGGACGGCACGCTCATCGACTCGGAAGAGGCGGTACTGCTAGCCTACAACCGCGTGCTCCGCGAAGCCGGCTTCAGGGAACGCCCAAAAACGGAAATGATGCCGCAGTGGGGCAGGGACTCGTGGCAGTGGTTCTCCGCGCTGGAACCTTTGGCAAGCGAGAAAACCATCGACAAAATGGCGCGCAACATGCAGAAGCTTTACGCCTCCGAATACCTCCCAAAATACGCGAAACCCGAGCCCGGCGCGGTGGAAATACTGCGGCAGCTCAAAGCGCAAGGCAAGCGCCTCGCAATCGTCACGAACCAGGTGCGCGAGGAAGCCGAGGCGACGATGCGCGTCCTGTGCTTTCACGAGTTCGACGCGGTGGTGACGCACTCGGACGTGGCGCAAGGCAAGCCTAACCCCGAAATGATTTTCAAGGCGTTGAGCGCCGTTGGCGCAGCCAAACAAGAGGCAATATTCGTGGGGGATTCGCGCGTGGACTGGCTGACGGGCGAAGCGGCTGGAATCAACACGCGCCTGATACTGCGGCCGTGGAACGCTTCGCTGCCCTGCAAAAAAATAAGCGCGTTTTCCGAACTGTTGAAACTCTAGACGTCAAGCAGCACGCGGGCGCGCCATTTTCCGTTCTTTTCGGTTACCGAGCACTCGTGAAAGGTGACTGCCTTGACTTCGGTTTTCCCTGCTTCCACCGAGCGCTTTGACCCCGAGGCTACGCCTTGCAAAAGGAAGCCGTCGCCTTTCTTTTCGAACTTCGAGACTTTGAAGGACTTGAAGAAAACGCCGCGTGCGTCCGACTCGGACAAAAGGCTGCCGAGCGCGAAAACGAGGAGCTCGTCAAGCGAGGCCGCCTTCGCCTCGATTACCACGGACTCGGACGGCTTGAGTTTCTCGAGGCGCGCGATTGTCTCCAGCAGGGCAACGGCGGATTCCTCGACCAGCTCTTGGAACGACGGCGCCTCCGCTTCGAACAGCACGTCCGCCTTATGGTCGAGGAACTTGTGGCTGCTATTTTGTGCCGAGGCCATCCTGCAACCCCTTCCTCAAAATTTTCTTGCCTTCTAATTTCAGGTAAAGCTCCTTCATCGTGTCCGCCGGGCGCTTCTTGTTGTTCGTTCCCGCGTAAAGCTGGTTTATGCGCAGCAAGCGGTTCAGGGGATGCAGGTTCTTGGGCACCTTGGCGGAATTCATCTTGATTATGAAAGCCGCTGCGTCGGCGTTGATTTCCGGTTTCAGGCGGTCCTTCTCGGCGACCACGTCGCCTTGGCCGTACTTGCTGCCAGGCGGGTCCCATTGGCGCCACATGTCGTCGAAAAAATGTTTCTTTAGCAGCTCATCTTCAAACTGTATTTTATCGTTGACTCCGTGAGAACCATAATCTTTTGAACCGTTTGCGTTTTTGTTCACGTAGTTCGCGTCAACATTCGGGGTCTCGCAGAACGCCGTGAGGTAAAACGCCAGGGTTTCCACCTGGTCCAATTCGCGGCGGCTTACCGCGTTCGCAAACGCGTTCCTGAGCTTTAACGGAACGTGTTCTATCAACTTGTCCATCCCGCGCTCGTCGGGGTGCATCAGAAACGAATGAATTCTTTCCGTTTCTTCCGCGGTGAATCCCTTACTCCTGAGATACGCGCGGGCGCTCTCCTGCTGGGAACGCGAATAAGCGTAAGTTCCAGGCTGGCGCGCCAACTGCCTCGTCTGCTCGAAGCGCTGCACGGGGTTCATCGGCTTGGCCGGCTGGCTGGCGGGCGTATTAACTTGCTCGACGCGCGCCTGCTCTGGCTGCGCCTCCACTTTCGGCGCCGCGGAAGACAAGTACCAAGTCAAGCCAATGCCCGCGAGTCCCGCGGCAACCCACGGCCAAATCCTGCGCTTGGGCTTCAACGGGCGCGGCTCCTCTGCTGACCGCGAGCCGACGAACCTCGAACGCAGGGGTTTTTCGGAAGGTTTGAGCATGCCTACGGTTTTTGCGTTCGGCGGCTATTTATTAAGTTGCCTTGCCGATTTTGATTCGGTGGTTTAGTGCTCCCGAAAATGGACCCGAAGCAGATGGCGAAGCTGATGAGCCAGATGGGCATCAAGAACGAAGCCGTGGACGCCGCGAAAGTCACGATAGAAAAAAGCGACGGCACCAGCCTCGTGATAGACAACCCGCAAGTCACGAAAATCGACATGCAGGGACAGGTCTCGTTCCAAATCGCGGGCAGCGTGCGCGAAAGCAAGGCGAAAAGCGAGGAAAAAACCGACGACGCGGCGCTCGTGATGGAGGAATGCGGCTGCACCCGGCAGGAGGCAGAGCGCGCCCTAAAGGAGGCGAGCGGCGACCTTGCAGAAGCCATACTCAAGCTCAAGGGCTGAAACGCGGGCAAAAAACGAAAATAAAAAAAATAAAAAAAGGGGACGCCGGCACCAAGACTCCGGCGCTTCACGAAAACTTACCTCCGCTTCTTCTTGGCTTTCTTGGTCTTCTTGGTTTTCTTCTTCGTTTTGCAACAGCAACCGCAGGACATGTTTTTCACCCCCTTCAATCGGATTTCTTAAGCAGCTTCAGGGCGCTCTTCTCGCCCACTCCGTTCAGCACCAGGCCCAGGCCCAATTCGACCGCGCCCCAAATCGGCTTGCGCGGATAAATCTCCAAATGCAAATGGAAGTCGCGGCCGCGCGGCGCGGAATGGAACGCCACGTTGTACGATTCCTCGAACGGCGCGGTGCGCCTGACTACCTCCTGCAGAGCCTGCAGCAGCTCCACGCCCTCCGCGTCGCTCAAGTCGGCAAGCGAGAGGACGTGCCGCTTTGAAACGATCCACGACTCGCACGGCAGCCTCGCCGTTGACGGGAGGATGCAGGTAAAGTTTTCGGTTTCGAAGAGCGTTTTTTCGCGCTTCGCGATGCCGCAGAACGGGCACTTTTTCTTGACCGCGTCCGCCTCGGTGCGCATGTACGCCGGAACGTAGGGCAGCGCGATGATTTGCGCGTGCTCGTGCGCGATGCTCGCCCCGCTCTTGGGGCCGCGGTTGCGGAAGAGGAAAACCAGCTCGGAATTCTTGCGGCGCGAAAAATCCAGGAACGCGTCCTTGTAGGCGCGCCAAACGAGCGCTATGTGGGCGGGAGAAAAGTCCTGGAATGCCTGCGAGTGCTTCTCGGTCTCCACGATTACGTCGTGGTCGCCGGACGCGGGCGCGCGGCCGCCGTCCCACGCGAACTTTTTCTTGGAGGGCTTGAGCACGGGAAACGCGTTCCTGAACCTGCGCACGCGCCACTCGCGCCCGTCGGGGTACGCCACTATCGTCGGCGGCGTCATGCCTTCGTTGCCGCGGCAGAACGGGCAGCCCTGCTTTGACTTCACGTGCGGCCGCTTCGAGCGGTTGTCCGCCACCAGCACGTCGACCTGTTTGAAGGCGTCGCGCCTGAACTCGAAAGCCATCTCAAACAAGCGAAGGCAAGCCGCTTAAATAAGCCTTTCCAAAAATTTGGCATGGGCTTACCAGACTGGCTCGCGAGAACGCAGCGGCTGTTCAAGAACTTCGGGCCGCACCTAGTAAAGATTAACGTGCGGCGCGTCACGCGCAACATCACGGGCGCGCACAAGCCGCCGCTCGCGGTGGCGGTGGACATCGACGGCACGCTGCTCAACGCGGACACGCAGCGCATAATGGCGGAGAACACTGGCTGGGCCGACGAGTACGAAAAGATCTGCCGGGAAGTGGCGCGCGGCAAAAAACACATGAACCCGGCCCTGAAGGAATCGTTCGACGGCTTCGCGAAGCTGGGGGTTGGCGAAGCGGAGTGGCGCGAAGTCGCCGAAAACGCGTTCAACGACCACCTGAACAAGGATTTGGTGGAGGGGCTGCTCGCACTGCAGGGCCTAGGGAACGCGCCGAAACTAATTCTCGCGACGCGCGGCCACCGGGCGGTTGCCGAGCGCGTGGCCGAACTGCTGCTGGAAAAGCACGGCTTGCACGTGCAGGGGATAGTGGCGTCCGGGGACAACGGCAAGGGCTTCGAAATAATCGGCAACCGCGAAGGCAGGCTGTCCGGCACGAGCTTCACGACAAAACCGCTGAAGGCGCGCGAACAATACTTGCGCGGCTGGGGGATACCCTTGCAGAGGACCGCGATTATAACCGACAGCCCGCACGACGCCGACTCGGTGGCGAAGTTCGACAGCGGAGTGCTTTTATTGACCGGGGAAAAATCTAACGCCTACGCACTCCGCGCGGGAATGTACGACCGGGTCCTGAGGCGCGGCCAGGGCCGCATGCTCCCGGAAATGCTGGGCTTCAAGCCCGAACAGCGTTTAAAACCCCCCTCCCGCTTAATGTAGCCATGCCCTTCCTCGAACTCACGCGGCCCGCAAACTCGCTAATGGCCGCAATCGCGGCCTGGCTCGGCTACTCGCTCGCGCTCAACGCGCCCGCGTTCGACGCCACGATCGCGCTCATCGCCACGGCTACGTTCCTGGTCTCGGCTGGCGGCCAGGCGGTAAACGATTACTTCGACCGCGATGTGGACGCGCTGCGCAAACGCCACCGCCCGATTCCCTCGGGACGCATCAAGCCGGAAACCGCCTACTTGTACGCGCTGCTCCTCTTCGCCGCGGGAATAACCGCCGCGGGATTCGTCTCGCTTAGTGCGGCAGTGTACGCCGCCTTCTTCGCCGTGCTCATGTACGCCTATTCCGCCGCGCTCGCGAAACTCAAGTGGCTCGGCAACTGGCTCGTCGCGCTGGGCACCGCAGCCGCCATAATGTTCGGCGCTTTTGTGGCGGGCTCGTACGTGCTTCCGATATTCCTCGCGCTCGCCGCATTCTTCGCCAACGCCGGCCGCGAAATCACGAAAGACCTTGAGGACTTGGAAGCGGACCGCGGCCACAAGAACACGCTCCCGATAATCGCGGGCGAAGCCAGCGCGCGTTCAGTGGCAGGGCTGTGCTTCTGCCTCGCCGCGATAATCGCTTGTTACCCCGCTACATTGCCGTGGCTCGCTTCGAAACAAATATTTTTGTTCATCCTGATTGCGGGCGTGCTCGGCAACTTCGTCGCGCTCGCCCAACTGCTGAGGCACGAATACAAAGCCAGCCAAATCATGAGCAAAGCCGCCATGGCCGTCCTCCTGCTGGCTTACGCCGCGACGCTGTTCTGAACTAAAAGCGGTAGTGAAAACGAAATGATTCTCATCACGTCGGAAAACCCGCACAAAATCGGAAAAATCCGTGGAATGCTCGGCGGCGCGGAAAGCGTTTCCCTCGCCGAGGCGGGCTTGGCGGATGACTGCGCAGAGGAAGGCGCGACATTGCTGGAAATCGCGGAAAACAAGGCGGCGTACTATTCGAAAAAGTTTGACGGTCCAGTGATTGCGACCGACGGCGGCGCGGCAATACCCGCGTTAAAGGGTTGGGACGCGCGCTTCACGAAGCGCTTCGGCGGCGAAGGGCTGGACGACTTCCAGCGCATGGACTTGCTGCTGGAAAAGGCAACGCGCTTGAAGGGAAAGGAACGCGAATTCTGCTGGATTGAGTGTGCGGCAATCGCGGAAAAGGGGAAAATAATTTTTTCCGCGTGCGCCAAAGGCGACGAAGGAAGCCTCCAGACGGCTTACGACGCGAAAAAATACAAGAAGGGAATCTGGCTGTGCAGCCTTTGGTTTTACCCGGAACTGAAAAAGAATTTTTTCGACTTGACTCCCGTAGAGCGGGAGAAAAAAGCCGAGTCGTCTTGGAAAAAATTGGACGCTGAAATCAAACGCTTTTTGGCCTAAAACTTCGTCAAAAATCGCGGAAAGCTTTATAAAGAGGCTTGGTTTTTAGCTAATGCCGCAAGGCGAAAAGGGCACCCGCGGAAACCCGCAGGTTGTGCCCTCTTTGCCCAAGGTACAACAGGTAGGTGGTAAAAAACGGTTGAAAATTGTCCAGCCGTACGCATCCACCAGACAGGTTGTGTAGTTAAAGGTTCAGGCATACAATAGGTTGATTTGGGGGGTTGGTGGGTCGTGAAATGTCCAAAGTGCAACAGCGAGGATACCAAGGTCATAGACAAGCGCGCGACCGAGGAAGCGGAAGCCAACCGGAGGCGCCGCGAGTGCCTGTCGTGCGGGGCGCGTTTTACCACTTACGAGCGCATAGAAACGAACCTGAAGGTCGTCAAGAAGGACGGCCACCGCGTTGACTTTGACGAGAACAAGATTCGCCGCGGCATCGAGAATTCGGCGGGAAAACGTTTTACCGAAGAGAAGACTGACGCGCTTGTGGACGAGGTAACCGAGGAAATCCAGAAGGAGCACCCGTCGGGCGAAGTGTCGTCAAGCGAAATCGGGGAAAAAGTGCTGGCCAAATTGAAGGACGCCGACGAAATAGCCTATCTCCGTTTCGCGGCGTTCCACAAGGGCCTTGAAAACGCGGAAGAACTCCAGCGCGAGGCGCGCGCGCTGCGCACGCCCCAGGGCGGGCGCGCGGAATGCGGCATCTCGGTCATACGCAAGCGCGACGGCCGCACGGCGGCGTTCGACCGCGAGCGCATCGCGAAGGCGATTTTCGCGGCCGCGCAGGCGGTTGGCGGCAAGGACCGCATGCAGTCCGAGGATTTGACGGACAAGGTCATCCTGTACTTGAACGCGCACTACTCGGACCGCAGGCCGCCGGGAGTCGAGGACATCCAAGACGCGGTCGAGAAGACGCTGATCGAGAACGGCCACGCCTTGACGGCGAAGGCGTACATCCTTTACAGGCAGCAGCGCTCCAAGGAGCGGGAACGGAAGGAGCTGTTCATGGACATCAACGGCGTCATGGACGGCTACCTGCAGCAGACCGACTGGCGCACCAAGGAGAACAGCAACTGCGATTACTCTTTTTCGGGGTTGATGCTGCACACGGCTGGCAGCGTCATCGCGAATTACGTGCTCAACGAGTTGTACCCCGCGGAAATCGGCGAGGC
>PFPF01000011.1 GCA_002792915.1 Candidatus Micrarchaeota archaeon CG_4_10_14_0_2_um_filter_60_11
ACTTGTCCGGAGACGAGGAAGAAAAGGCGCGCGGCTACTTCGCCAAGGCAGCGGAGGCCGCGTCGAAGTCCGCTTGCGAACGCGCCAAGTGCGGTTCGGTAATCGTCAAGGAGGACAGGGTAATCGGGAGCGGCTGCAACGGCCCGCCGCAAAACCTGGAGGAACAGCGAAGGTGCTCGAACTCGAAAGACGCCTACCACAAGAAGGTGACGGACAAGACTTGCTGCGTTCACGCCGAGCAAAGGGCGATAATGGCCGCGTTGAGGGAAAACCCCGGCAAGATTGCGGGTTCGACGCTGTACTTCGTCCGCCTGAACAACGACGGGACGCAAGCCCCGGCGGGCAGGCCTTATTGCACGATTTGCAGCAAGATGGCGCTCGACGCCGGCATCGCAGAATTCGTGCTGTGGCACGAAAAGGGAATGGCGGCTTACGAGACCGGCGAGTACAACGCGCTTTCCTTCCAGTACGGCGAGTAAGCGCTACGCGGTCACTTCTACGAGGACTTCCTTGACGCCGGGCACGTCCTTGCGGATTTTGGCTTTCAGGGCGTCCACCGTCTTGCGCGTTTGGGCGAGGCTCGTCTTGCCGGTCAGGCGCACGCGCACGTCGATGCACACTTTGCCGTCGATTGTGCGCACGCGCAGGTTCTCGAAACCCCTGATGCCTTTGAACGAGGAGATGGACGCGCGGATTTCGCGCATTTTTTCGGGCGACGGAGACGCGTCGAGCAGCTCGTCGACCGGCCTCTTGGAGGCGATGACTACGACGCGGAACATGAGCGCGGCGACGATGAGCGCGGCGAACGAGTCGGCTTGCGGCATGCCCATCTGGGAAAAGAACAAACCGACGAGTACTGCCGAGTTCTGCAGTATGTCCGAGAAGTAGTTGTTCTTCGCGGCATCGAGGGCGGCACCCCCGTGCTCTTCGTGCTCGCGGGAGAGGTAAAAGTAAAGCCCTACGGGCGCAACGACGGCGATGGCCATGAGCGCCAGGTCTGCACCGGCAACGGTTATGGCTTCGCCATAGTAAAGGCGGCGCAACGCCTCGAGGACAACGAGAAGCGCGGTCACGCCTATCAACGCCAGTTGGCCCAGGCTGAACAGGTTCTCGATTTGCTCGTGCCCGTAATTGTGGTCCGCGTCGCGGCGCGCGCTGCCCTGCTTGATGCCGAAGTGCGCCAAGAGCCCGCCCAGCAGGTCGAAACAGGAATCCGCCATTGTGGCGAGCACGCTGATGCTCCCCGTCAGCAGGGCCACGTAAGCCTTTATGGCGAGCAACGCGACGTTTACCACGACGATTGCGTTAGCCGCGCCCAGCCTTCCCTTGAACATGTGTGCAGGAGCAAAAGGCAAAACCATTCTTTTAAGCGTTTCCCGCCGCTTGCCCGTCGGCGTTTTTGCCCGCGCAAGTCGGGCGTTTAAAAGCGGGTTCCGCGTGCCTGTTTCGGGGTGATGCGGTTTTGAAGACCGTCAAGTACGAGGTAAAATCCGCGGAAAAGGCGAGCCGCTGGGAACTGCTCGTGAGGCTCGTTTACTGGATTCCGCTCGCCATAGTGCTGGCAATACTGCAGATGATCGCCTGCGCGTGCTTGGTCGTCCAGTTCCTCCTCGTGCTGATTGCGGGAAAGAGGAACGCCACGCTGTCCAAGTTCGTGAACGCCGCCGTGGAGTACGGGCTCAAGCTGGCCGCGTACTACTTCCTGCTGACCGACGAGCGCCCGGAAATCATTCCCGAACTCTAGAGCACTCCGACCTTCTTGCCGGCGTACTCGAAGGTTGCCAGCGCCTCGTCCAAGTCTTCGCGCGTCAAGCCCGCGTTCATCTGGGCGCGGATGCGCGCCTTGTCCGCCGCGACCATCGGGTAGACTATCGGCGTGGCGAAAACGCCGCGTTCGAACAGTATTTCCGACATTTCCTGCGCCTTGCCCGAGTCGCGAATCATGAGTGGGATGATTGGCGTTTCGCTTTTTCCGGTGTCGAAGCCGATTTCCCGCGCGCGCTTCTTGAAGTAATCGGTGTTCTTCCATAGGTTCTCGACGTGCTGCGGCTCGGTTTCGATGACTTCCAGCGCGGCAATCGAGGCGGCCATCACCGCGGGCGGCTGGGCCGTCGAAAGCAGCCAGGTGCGGGACTTGTTGAACGCGAATTCTATCAAGTCGCGGCTCCCGCAAATCGTGCCGCCGAACACGCCCAGCCCTTTTCCCAGCGAGCCGCCTTCCACGTGCACGCGGCCCTGCAAGCCGAAGTGGCTCACTATGCCCCTGCCTTTTCCAAGCACGCCTTCGCCGTGGCAGTCGTCCACGAAAACCATGGCGCCGTACTCCTCGCACGCCTCCACGATTTGAGGCATGGGCGCGATGTCGCCGTCCATCGAAAACACGCCGTCGGTTATCACGAGCATGCGCTTGGCTCCCTTTTCGTCCGCCTCCTTCAGGCGCAGGCGGAGCTCGTCAACATCAGCGTGCTTGTACACCGCGCGCTCGGCCTTGCTCAAACGCACGCCGTCGATTATGCTGCCGTGGTTGAGCGCGTCGCTTATGACAACGTCGCCTTGCCCAACGAGTTGCGGGATTAAACCCGCGTTAACCGCGAAGCCCGTCTGGCACACCAGTGCCGATTCCACTCCCTTGAATTTTGCCAGCTTTTCCTCGAACTGCCGCTCGAGGCGGTTGGTTCCGGAAATCACGGGCACCGCGCCCGCGCCTACGCCCCATTTTTTCGTCGCTTCTACCGCCGCTGCAACCAGCTTGGGGTGCGTCGCGAGGTTCAGGTAATTGTTGGAATTCAGCAGTATGACTTTCTTGCCTTCCACCGTTGCGCGCGGCTTGTTCGCCGAATCCAGCACGCGCACGCGCCAGTAAATGTTCTTCTCTTTCAGCGACTTGACTTCCTCTCCCAGGAAAGCCGTAGGATTGCGCTTGACCATTCTTCAACCCACCCCTTTGATTTAATCCAATGGCGCGAAACGATTTAATACTTCGCCACGACGATTGCCGTAGCGCGCCACGGTTTAAACGGTTTGCGTTGCAAATGATTGGCGTGGTGACCGCATGAAAGCAGTGATGAAGACAGCGCCTAAGCAGGGATTCGAGTTCGCAGAATTGCCGGTGCCCAAGCCCGGGCCCAAGGAGATACTCGTTAAAGTAAAAGCAACCTCGATTTGCGGCACGGACGTGCACATAACCGAATGGGACGAATGGGCGCAGAACCGCATCAAGCCGCCGCTGCTGTACGGGCACGAGTTCGCGGGCGAAGTCGTGGAGAAGGGCGGCAACGCCGAAGGCGTTGAAGTGGGCGATTTCGTGTCCGCGGAGACGCACGTTTACTGCGGCCACTGCTTCCAGTGCCAGACGGGCAACGCCCACATTTGCGAGAACGTGAAAATCCTCGGCGTGGACATCAACGGCTGCTTCGCCGAGTACGCGGCGATTCCAGCATCCAACGCGTGGAAGAACTCCAAGAAAATCAACCCCAAGCACGCCAGCGCGCAAGAGCCGCTGGGCAACGCGGTGCACACGGTGAGCTACTGCAACGTGCGCGACGCGAACGTGGCGATTTTCGGCATGGGGCCCATCGGCCTGTGTGCCGTACAAGTTTGCAAGGCGTACGGCGCCAGGAAAGTGATTGCCGTGAACCCCGGCGAGTACCGCCGCAAGCTCGCGGAAAAGAACGGCGCGGACTTGGTGCTGAACCCCAAGGAGGACGACGTGGTGAAGGAAATAATGGACGCCACGGACGGCCGCGGCTCGGACGTGCTTATCGAGATGAGCGGCAGCCCGCAGGGAATAACGCAGGGCTTCGAGTCGCTGCGGCCCGGCGGGGAAGTCGGCTTTTTGGGAATTCCGCCCAAGCCTTTCGAGTTCGACTGGAGCAAGAACGTGGTGTTCAAGGGCTGCACGATTCACGGCGTGAACGGACGCAAGATTTGGGACACCTGGTACCGCAGCCGCAGCCTGCTGGAGAGCGGCAAGGTGGACTTGGGAAAAATCGTGACGCACGAGCTTCGCTTAAGCGACTTCGCGGAAGGCATCGAACTGATGAAGAAGGGCGAGTGCGGCAAAATCGTCATGACGCCTTAGGCGAAAGCGCACAAAGCAAAAACGAAAATCGCGCCGTCAAAGAACGCAAGCGAAGCGACGGCACGCCTGCGAAAACTAGTCCTCGGAAGTGTAGCCGTACATCTTGTCGCATGAACCTTTCTTGTAAGAAAGGTTCATCAAAGAACAACGCGCAACGAATTAGTCTTCCGAGGTGTAGCCGTACATCTTTTCCATGAGCAGGCCGTAGACGGGCCGCGTGAGGAGGATGCCGACGAGCACGCCGATTATCGCGGAGAGGGCGAAGCCCGTGATTTCCACGATTCCGCTCAACAGCAGGGGGAGCATGGACGCGATTGCGATGCCCGCCGCGGTGAACACCACGTAGAACGCCTTGGCGACGCGCTCCTTGGCGTCGATTTCGCGCTGCTTGGACGACGCTTCCTTGAGCTTGCCGCGGTTCTTGAGCATCTCGTCGGTTATGATGAGCTGGTCGTTGATGCCCATGCCGATGAGCGTGATTACGCCCGCCATCGCCGCCAGGTCGAGCGTGCCGATGGTCCCGATTATGGCGAGCGTCATCAATACTTCCATCGAGTTGATGAAGACTATGGGAACGATGAGCTTGAGCTTGCGGTAGCGGATGATGATGAGCGTTGCCACCGCGATTATGGCGAGTATGGTGCCGATTGCGGAATAAATCAGGAACTGCTCGCCGAGCTGGGGCGCCACGTCGTAATAGCTGCCAACGACCGTGCTGACCGGCAGCCTGCCGCCGCTGAGCACGCTCTTGAGCGAGCGGATTTCGTTCACGGCATCCTGTTGCGCGTTCTCGCCGGACGGCACCGAACCCGAAATCGTGTACTGGGTTATCGCGTTCTTCTTGACGGGCTCCACCTGGAGCGTTGGCGCGCTCATGAGCCCTATCGCTTTCCAAGTCGAGAGCACGGGCTGCGTGAGCGAGCCGCCGACGAAGAACTGAACCTTGAAGTCCTCGTCGGGCTTGAACGCCAGCTTGTGCGTCGCGGCCTCGCCTTCGGCAAAGGTCTCGTTGAAGCCCATCACGCGCAGCGCGGAAACGATTTCAGGGTTGGATTCCTTGAAGCCTTCGGGAAGCACGACTATTGACTTGTTCGCCAGTTCGGCGGAACGCGCCTGAAACTCGTCGGCGTAAACCAGCAGGATGTCGTCGCCTTCCTTGCGCAGCGCGTCCTGGACGAGCGACTCGCCGGTCAGGCCCGCGTCGCCCAGCACAATGCCGCGGTCGCCAATCACCGCCGCGTTGGACGGGCGGTCGAGGAACATCAGGACGGCGTAGCCGTATTTCCCCTGCGCGACGTCGGCGAAGTGCTCTTCGCCGTCCCCGCTTATCGCGAACAAGAGCTCCCACTGGTAGCCGCCGCCCGCTTGCGCGTTCACGAACTCCGCCTGCGGCCCGCCCACCGCCGAGGGAATGATGTAGTCGCCGGTCAGCGCGTCCTTGCCGTCAACTATCGCCTCGAACCTGCCCTGCTCGCGGAGTATGGACTCCACGCTGTGGATTACGGACGAGTCCGCCCGCGGTATTTCCACGATGATTTCCGTGTTGCCCAGCGGGCGCACGACGGCCTGCTTGAGGCCGAACTTGTTGATGCGCGTCTTGATGGTGTCCACCATTTGCGACATGGTCGCGGCGTCAACGGGCTTTTCCAGCGAAATCGGGATGCGCACGCCGCCGATGAACTCGATGCCGAAGTTCAGGTCAACCGTGGTCGGGTTCAAGTCGCGCAGGAAAATCGCGCACAAGGAAATCAGTATCGCGATCGCGAGGATTTGCACCTTCCTGTCCGAGGCGAGTTCGGCCCAGCTCAAGGCAGTCCCCTCCTCTCGGCGGCCCACAGGACGATGACCGCGTTAAAGCACCAGGTGGCGATGAAGTCCACCGCGCCGCCCAGGAAGGCGACTTGCCCGATTTGCATGTAAGTCGGAATCTGGAGGTAGTACGCGATTATGGCCAGGACGCCGAACGAGGTCATGACCGCCGCGTTCATGGTCGCGCCCGTGAACATCGCGTCGTACGCGCGCTCCTTCGCAATGCCCTCGTTGCGCTTGAGCACGCGCACCGTTAATAGTGCATCAGTATCCAGCGAGAAGCCGATGAGCATCAAGAGCGCGGCAATCGAGGCGAGCGTCAGGGGTATCTGGAACACGCCCATCAGGCCCGCGGTTATTGAAATGTCCGCGATTGCGCCGAAGACCACCGCGGCGCTGGGCACGAACGAGCGGAAAATGAAGAACACGACTATGGTGGCAAGGATGAACGAGTACAACAGCACGTCGCGGACCTTCGAGAAGAACACCTGCGAGAGCGACGCGCCTATTTCCTTGAACGAGTAACTGTTGACCGTGACCGTGCCCGAAACCGCGGAAATCAGGTTCTGGCGGTAATCGCTCTTCGCCTGGTCGAAAGTGGTCCCGACTTCCGCAACCGCCGCGTGCGCCTCGGACGCGGCCAGCGGCGCGCCGCACTTTTCGGCCACGAACCGCGCATTGTCGAGCACTGCCGCCGTCAGGCCGGTGACGTTTGCCTGCGCTTCCGCGCGCTCCGCCGCGGTCACGTTGTCCGAATTCTGGTAGTAACTGTTGGATATTTCCGCGCGCGTCAGGTTGGTTTCCAGGTCGTGCAGCTGCGCCAGCGCGACTTCCGCCTGCTGGAGCTCGTCGTTAACGGGTAATTCAACTTCAAACCCGCTGCCGAACGCGTTGTCGAACGCCCGCACTTCCACGTCCGCGTAACCGACGAGCGCGTCCTTCACTACGGGCGCGGACACCGGCTGGCTCGTGTAAACCGTGAGCAGCAGGCCGCCTTTCAGGTCGATTCCCTGCGGGATGTGCGGCACCCACAAAAAGACGGAAACCAGTATCAGCGCGATGGGCACGGCTATCAAATACTTGAAGTGTTTCCACGCGTAAGGATTCGGAATCTTCAAACTCGCAATTACCCCTTTAGAACGGTAAGCAATTGCGCGGGAACGCATTTAAATAATGCGGTTTACCAAAAAACTGCGCTGCAGGGGTAGCAAAGCTCGGTCAAATGTGACAGGTTCAGGGCCTGTTCCCTTAGGGGTTCGAGGGTTCAAACCCGAACTTTTCTTTCGCGAAAGAAAACTTCGACGAAAAGAAAGCTCGGTGAAAATCCCTCCCCCTGCACTTTTTTCTTTTCGCCAGCGGGGAAGCGGGCAGGAAAAGGCGGTTTACCAGCCGAGCACGTACGCGAACATGAGCGGGCAGACGATGGTGGCGTCGGACTCGATGATGAATCGCGGCGTGTCCGCGTCGAGCTTGCCCCAGGTTATCTTCTCGTTCGGGTGCGCGCCCGAGTACGAGCCGTAGCTGGTCGTGGAGTCGCTGATTTGGCAGAAGTAGCCCCAGTACGGCGCTTTTTCGCGCAGGTCCTGGATTATCAGCGGGACCACGCAAATCGGGAAGTCGCCGGCAATCCCGCCGCCTATCTGGTAAAAGCCTATGCTCGCGTTCCCGGACGCCTGCTTGTACCACTTCACGAGGGACTCCATGTAGTGCGCGCCGCCCTTCACGGTGTTGAGGCTCTTGATGCGGCCCTTGAGGTGGTTTGCCACGAAAATGTTGCCGAGCGTGGAGTCCTCCCACCCGCCGACGAAAATCGGCAGGTTCTTTTCCGCGGCGGCGAGCATCCAGCTGTCCGCAGGGTCTATCTCGTAATGCTCCTTTAGTTTTCCCGACAAAAGCAGTTCGTAAAGGAACTCGTGCGGCAGGCGGCTCTCACCCTTCGCGTCCGCCGCCATCCACAGCTCGAGCACGGAGCGCTCGATGCGGCGCATCGCCTCCTCCTCGGGGATGCAGGTGTCCGTGACGCGGTTCAACTTCTTGTCGAACAGCTCCTTTTCCTCTTTTGGCGTCAGGAACCGGTAGTCGGGCAAGCGCACGTAGTGCTTGTGTGCAACGAGGTTGAACACGTCCTCCTCGAGGTTGGCTCCCGTGCAGCTTATGGCGTGAACCTTGTCCTTGCGAATCATTTCGGCGAGGGACTTGCCGATTTCGGCCGTGCTCATCGCCCCGGCCATCGCGACGAACATCTTGCCGCCTTTGGATAAATGATGGGCATACGCTTCGGAAGCGTCTATCACCACGGCGGAATTGAAATGCTTGTAATGCCGCTTCATGAATTCCGTTACCGGAGAAGACAACGCCTCACCCCCGCGAAAAATTCGCGCTCGCCGTATTTAACATTAGCGTTCGCGCACGAAAGCGAGCGACGCGGGCAGCTCACCGAAACCGAAGATGGTGCGCCGCCAGCGCGGCTTACGCCTGCGCGGCCGAGCCGATGACGCGCAAGCCGCGCGCGTTCAAGTCGCACAAGAGCATTTTTTCGGCGAGCACCACGGGCTTGTCGAATGAAATTCTGGCTTTGCCCGAGGCGCCCGGCTTTATTTCGGCGGCGCAGTAAACGCGGCAGGGCTCGAACTGTAACCCGGCGGACAGGTGGAGCGCGACGCCGTCCATAATCGTGGTCTTCGAGAATTTGGATAGCGTGACCGTGCAGTCGAAGTCTTTTGCAACTGTCGCGCTCTTTGCCAAGACGGCGCCGCGGCCTATCTCGTCGGAAGTCGCGTTCTTGAGGCAGAAGCCCACGCGGCTGCCCGCGGGAGCGCTCTTGACGTCCGCGTCGTTCATCTGGATGCTCTTGACTTCGATTTCCTTGCCCAGCGGGTAGGCGTTCAGCTTGTCGTGGATGTTCACGGTTCCGCGCTTCACGAAGCCCAGCGCAACCGTTCCGACTCCCTTGACTTCGAAGCAGTGGTCGATTGCGACGAGCGCGTCGCCTTGCGGCGAGGGGCTCTCCTTTTCGAGCGAGAATTTTTTGGCTTCGTCGAAATCCGGAAAAACCGGCGCGCCTTCCAGGCAGGTGCCTTTCGTGAACGCGGACAAGTCCATTTGCGAGACGAAGGCCGCCTCTTTTTTGCCGAGCAGGTCGAGGGCGACTATGGTTTCGCCCAGCGCTTGCGAAGGCGCATCCGCCAGAATCAGGGAGAAGTCAGAGAGCTCGAGCGCCTGCAAGAGGGCGGAGAGCTTTTCGGGATAAGCGACCGGGTCGATTGCGGAGACGATTTTGCCCTGAAACACAGTGTGATAGAAGCCCAAGTCGTCAATCGAGCCTTTCTTGCCGAACTGCTGGGCTGCGGCCTGCCGCGCGGCGGCGTCCGCGCCGAGCATTGCGGCGTTAAGCGAAGGCATTTTCGAGCACCGGGGCGGCGAGCGCGGCGGCGGTTTTCGCGATTGCCTCGTCGATTTTTTCTCCGTTCTTTACCGCGATTTTCGCGCGCACCGCGTAGCCTTTGGCTTCCAGCAGCTTGGGCAGCTCGTCCAGCGCTGAGCCGTAGTTGCCGCCGTACGTGATGCATAGGACGCACGGCTTGCCGTTGCCTTGCGGAAGCGAGTGCACGAACGCGCGAATCGGGGGCACGAAATTGGAAGCCCAGATTGGCGTGAGGAGCACGAGCGCGTCGAAAGCCGAGGCGTCCCGCTTGGCGGGCGACAGCGCGATTATTTTCTTGTTGACCACGTCCGCGCGGCCGAACACGTAGGCGGTGACGCGGCCGTACGGCTTGAGCGGCTTGATTTCGTCGAGGACGGCGCCGCCGTCGAGGCGCGAGGCGATTGCCTCGGCAAGCGCGCGGGTTTGGCCGGTCAGGGAATAGTATGCAACGAGGGTCTTCATGGTTTTCACGGGTGCAGGCGGTGGCGGTCGCGCGGGAACAGCGACGCCTCGCGGATGTTGTGCAGGCCGCAGAGCTGCATTGTCAGGCGCTCCGAGCCGATGCTCCAGCCCGCGTGCGGGATTGCGCCGTAACGGAACGCGTCTATGTAGCTCTCGAAGTTGGCGGGCTTCAAGTCGTGCGCCTTCAGCTGCTTGACGAGCAAATCTGGGTGGTGGATGCGCTGGGCGCCGCTCGCGATTTCGAGGCCCTTGTAAACCAAGTCGTACGCCTTGCACACCGCCGGGTTCTCCTCGAGCGGCATGCTGTAGAACGCGCGGCATTGGGTGGGCCAGCGCGTTATGAAGAACAAGTCCGCCCCCAGCGCTTCGGGAATCTTGGACTCTGCTTCCTTGGTGAAGTCGCTACCCCACTCCATGGGCATGCCCGCGTTCGCGAGCGCGTCCACGGCTTGCGTGTAAGTGTAACGCGGTATCTCGTCGTACTCGCCGATTCCGGCGCCCAGCGTCTTGAGCTCGGCGGCCCAATTGTTCTTTACGCTCGCGAGGATGTGCAGGAACACGGTTTCCAAATAGTCGAGCGCGTCGTTGTCGTCCGCGAAGCCAAGCTCCACGTCCATCTGGGTGACTTCGTTCAGGTGCTGGAGCGTGTTGTGCTTTTCCGCGCGGAAAACGGGTACGGTCATGAACACCTTGTCCATGCCGCCGATTACGGCGAGCTGCTTGTACAATTGCGGGCTCTGGGCGAGGAACGCGTCCTTTTCGAAGTACTTGACCTTGAACAGGTCCGCGCCGCCCTCCGTGCTCGAGCCGACGATGGAGGGCGTGTTGATTTCCTGGCAGCCAAGCTCAACGCACTTTTCGCGGAACGCGCGCTGCACTTCCGAACGGATTTTGAAGACCGCGCTGGTTTCGATGCGGCGCAAGTCCACGAAGCGGTTGTCAAGGCGCACGTCCAAGTCGGCCGGGACTTTTCCCGTCAGCTCGAACGGCACTTGTTTGAAGACCTCGCCCACGACTTGAATCGCGGTCGGGAACATTTCCAAGCCGAGGGAAGCGATGCCCGACTTCTTCACGATGCCCGTGGCGGTTATCGCCGTTTCTTTTACCAGCTTGGAGTAAACCGCGAGCACATCAGGGGGGCACGACGCGCCCTTCATGGTCAACTGCATGAGGCCCGTCTTGTCGCGCAGGATGAGGAATTTTATTTTGCCCACGTCGCGGAGCTCGTGCACCCACCCCGCCAGCGTGACCGTCTCCCCGTCCGTCGCGTCTTTCACGTAGTGCGTCCGCATCAAGGCATAATCAACTCAAAAGCGGTCCCTGTGGCGCTTGTTCTTCAGCGCGCCCCTGCCGCGCCGGTTCAGGCCGCTTATGATGCGCGTCTCGAGGCGGTGCTCCACGTAGAGCTGGCCGACCCGCGAGAGCGTGTAAAGCGCGACGGCTATCCCGAGGAACGCGTAGAAAATCGTGAATATCTTGCCCAAGTCCGTCTTGGGCACGAAGTCGCCGAAGCCCACGGTGGTGAGGGTCATCGCCGAAAAATATGCGGAGTCCAGCCACCGCCAGCCCTCGAGGAAGTGATAGACGACCGTTCCGCCGACGACGATGAAAAAGAGCGACATCACCGCCGCCAGTACCTTGCTGCGCGTCTCCAAATCCAAAACGATTCACCTTTTTCGCGAACGGGCGCTCCGCGCGCTCTTTAACATTGATGCGCCGGACTTTTTTATAGTAAGCGGTTTGGGAAAAGAAAAAAAAATAATGCCGCGAAAATAAAAAAAATGCGCTGGCGCGGCGAAACGAGCAAAAATTTTGACGCGGCGCCGCGAAATAAAAAATATGGGGGATCTGAGATTCGAACTCAGGTCACCAACTCCCGAAGCTGGTAGGATACCAGGCTACCCCAATCCCCCGCACGGAAAATTAGCTTAGCGAAAATATTTAACCGTGCGTTTTTAATGAATTCGGGCAAACCATGTTCAAAGTACCGCGCATAGTCGCAATCCACAGGCACAGGGAGAAGACCCTCCTCGACTTCGTCGACCCGGGGTACGCCAAGAAAACCGCTTATTACGTCGACCCCGAAGTCGCGAAGGAGGCGCAGAGCCTGTTCAACGACAAGGACGTGCTCGTCCTGGTGCTTTGGGCG
>PFPF01000057.1 GCA_002792915.1 Candidatus Micrarchaeota archaeon CG_4_10_14_0_2_um_filter_60_11
CCGGGGTCGACCAGCTGCACACCGGCGCGATAGTCGGCAAAATGGAGGGAAACGTCCGGGAAATACTGGAAATGAACGAGTGGCTGCGCTCGGACTTTTACGGCTTGAAGCCCGTGCTTCCCGTGGCCTCGGGCGGGGTGGACCCGACGCGCGTGCCGCGCCTGCTCGATTTGGCGGGCACCGAACTCGTAATCAACGCGGGCGGCGGCATTCACGGGCACCCGTGCGGCACGCGCGCAGGCGCGCGCGCCCTGCGCCAGTCCATGGATGCGTGGATGGCGGGAAAAAGCCTGCGGGATTACGCGAAGACGCACGTTGAGCTGGGGCAAGCGCTCGAAGAGTGGGGAAACAGGTAAAAAGGTTTCGCAGGCGGGCAAGGCTTTAAGCGGCTTTCGCGGCATCAATGCTATTTCCCACCATGGAGCCGTCGATACTGATAATGGCAAGCGGGTTAGCGATGAGCTTTTTCGACGCGGGCAACGGCCTGCTCGTGTTCGGCTTCGGCGCGCTCATGCACGTTGCGTTCGATTTTTAACCATTGGCTGCAAAAAGGTTGCATGCGAAAAGCGATTCTGTTCTTGTTGTTGTCCGCGGGTTTGGCTTGCGCGGCAGACGTCGCAATCGTTTCGGTGGGCCTACCCGCGTCCGCGGTTGCGGGCGAGCATTTCAACGCGAGCATTACCGCCGCCAACCTGGAAAATTTCACTGCCAACGCCACAATCTCGCTGTCCTTCTTCGGGGAGTGCCCGGTTTCGTACGAGCAGTACCCATCGATTTTACCGTATTCGCAACAGTCTTTTTACTTTGACGCGGTCGTTGGCTGCGCTGGAAACTACACGGTTCTTGCGGTTGCGCGTGCGGTCAACGACTCCAATTCTTCCAACGGAAAGGCGTCCCTGCCCTTGACGGTTTACGCTTCGCCTTCCAACGCCACGCCTTCGCCGACGGTTACTCCGTCACCCAACGCCAGCGTCACGCCTTCGCCATCCCCAAGTCCCACGCCTTCGCCAAACCCGACAATAACGCCATCGCCAAGCATTACTCCAAGTCCTACGCCTTCGCCAGCCCCAACAGTCATACCTTCACCGGGTGTATTCCCTTCTCCTTCGCAAACGCCTTCGCTTTGGCCCGAAGCCAATGGCTCGGTGTCGCTTTCGTTTGACCGTGCGCTCGGCAATAGCCAGGTGACTGTACTCGCTGAAGGTGCGACTTCTTTCACACGGGTTTTCGGCGCGGGCTACAATACTTCGTTCGAGCTTCCGAAAGGCGATTGGGCGATTTCGGCAATCGTGGACGACCCCGCAACGCCTGCGGCGGATTACCTGTCCGAGGCGCAGGCGGTGCGTGTTGCCGCTGGTAGGCAGAGCAACCTGAGCGTTGCGCTTTACCCCGCGGGGGATTTGTCCGGCGAGATAAACGCAGCAGGCGCCAGCCTAAAGCTTTCCTGCGCGGGGTTCGACGGGCTGTTTGAGACGCGCGCCTCGCAAAACGGCTCGTTCGATTTCGGTGCCGTGCCCGCAAGGCGCTGCACGATAATCGCCGCTTCGCCAAGCGGAGAAAAAGAGTTCAACGTCACCGTCCGGCAGGGTGAGGAGAACAACGAACGCATACTGCTCGTCGTCGACGTGAGCATCGATCGCAAGACCGGCGGGGAAATAGGCAACGCGCTCCTGTTCGTTGCATTCCTACTGGTTTTCCTGTGCGCGGCGCTGTTGTTGCCGCGCTTCAAGCGGATTTTGGCTCGTCACAAGGCGCGGCAAGAAGCGCAGCCTTCCGGCTTGAAGGCGTCGAAGCGCGCCCTTGACGTCATCTCGACGCTGCCCGAGCGCGAGGCGGCGGTGGTGAACCACCTACTAGACAACAAGGGGCGAGACACGCAGTCGCGCATCCGGAAGAAGCTCTTGATTCCCAAGACTTCGCTGTTCAGGATAATCGCGTCGCTTGAGAAAAAGAACGTGGTTAACGCCGTGAAGGACGGCAAGGCCGTCAAAGTGTCCTTCACCGACTGGTTCAAGTCCAAAGAGTGAGCGCGCGCCGCGATGGCGAACGGGCCGATTTGGACCGTTTTTCCGCCTATCGTTCCGCCCAAAAAATAAGTCCGCTCCCGCGCAGCAGACTCACGAGCTTAGGCTCGGAGGAATGAGTGAATGAAATCGGCTTTGCTCGTCTTGGCCGTCGCGTCGCTTTTGGCGGCGTCGTCGGCTTACGAGTGGATTGGCGCTTTCGAAGCGCCCAAGAAGGCGGCGGTGGATGCGCCGTTCGCGGTCGGCTTTAACGCCACGGGAACGGGCTATCTGGAATACCCTGCGATTTACGCGGCGCAGAACGGCACGTGGGTTGCAGCTTGCCTGTTTCCCGAAGAGCGCCTGAACGGCTCGAAGGTGTACTCGTGCAACGTGAGTTCCCCGATTGCGGGCAACTTTTCGCTGCGCGCGAGCATCCACACCAACGTGCGGGCGAACTGCACGAACGTGACGTACACGCCCAACCCGACTGACGGCTGCGGCGACTACAAGGACCGCGCAGTCAACATTGTGTAAGCCGCGCGGCCAGCGGTACGGTTTTACCCCCTTTTCTTTTTTTATGGTTTCGGCGCGCTCATGCACGTTGCGTTCGATTTTTAAGGCGGCTCGCGTTATCCTTTTTCATGGCACTCGGCGACTCGATGCGGAAAGCATTGCAAGGCTTTCCCGAACAATTCGGCAAGGGGCTCGCGTTGGCCGAAGGCGTCTCGGCGCAGGACTGCGACTCGTGCGCCCTAGTCGGAATGGGCGGCAGCGCGCTCGCGGGCGACCTGTTCAACTGCTGGATTCCCGAACTGTCAATGCAAGTCCGGCGCGACTATTCCGCGCCGCAATGCGACTCGGGCACGCTGCTGTTCGCCTGCTCTTACTCCGGAAACACTGAAGAGACGCTCGCGGCGTTCAAGGACGGCTTCGACTCGGGCGCGCAAACCGTGGCAATCGCGAGCGGGGGACAGCTTGAGAGGGAAGCGTTGGGCCTCGAATTGCCGTTCATCAAGCTTCCGAGCGGAATCCAGCCGCGTTGCGCGACCGGTTATTTCTTTTCGGCAATGGCAAGCGCGCTCGAGGAAAGCGGGTTCTTCGCCGGTAGGGTGGACGAAGTGGCCGACCTTTCGGTTTCCGCCGACGAAGCCGCGGCGAAAAGCATGGCAGCGAAGCTCAAGGGGAAAATTCCGCTTGTTTACGCGTCGAGCGGCTGGGAGGCGGTCGCGCGCACCTGCAAGATTAAGTTCAACGAGAATTCGAAGAGCCCCGCGTTTTACAACGTTTTTCCCGAGCTGAACCACAACGAGATGGTGGGCTTCACCAAGCCGCCGGCAAAGTTCGCCGCCGTAATGCTCCGCGACGATGGAGACGACCCGCGCATCAGAAAAAGGTTCGACGCCACCGAAAAGATTCTCGAGGCAAAAGGCGTGGAATGCCTGGATTACGAGATGCAGGGCGCCTCGCGGCTGGAAAAGATGTTTTCGGCGCTTTACTTCTTCGACTGGGCCTCGTTCCACCTCGCGCTCGCCAACGGCGTCGACCCCGAGCCCGTAGCCATGGTGGAAGACTTGAAGAAGCGGCTGAAAGCCTGACGCCTACTTCAGCGCGTCGTCGATTGCCTGCTTGTCGAAGCCCACGATTATCTTCTTGCCGATTTCCAGCACGGGCACGCCCATCTGGCCGCTCTTCTCGACCATCTCCTCGGCGCGCTTCTGGTCGGCGGCGACGTTCACGTCCTCGAACGCGACGCCCTTCTGTTTAAGGTAATTCTTCGCGAGCACGCAGTACGGGCACGTGGGCGTGCTGTAAACCGTCACTTTCTTCGCCATCAAAACCGCCTCCTTTTCGTTCGCAGCCTTCCTGAGTTGTGCAATCTTTTTTTGCCTCAGCCTTAATAATTCAGCATCCAAGCTCTTCGCCCCGCTCAGCCGCCGAACAGCGACTCCCAAAATCCCTTTTTCTTTTCCTTCTCTCCCTCTCGGCCCGATGCCGTCGCGACCGCCTTGCGCAGCGTTGCCTCGTTAATCGCGTCCAGCAGGAACCCTCCGGCAAGCGCGGGCCCCTTGACTATCACCGCGGGCGTGCCGACTATTCCGTACCCGCGCACGCGCGCCGCGCCTTCCGGAGAGTTCACGTCGTACTCCTTCAGCTCCACTTCGCCGGGCCGCTCGGTTTCGAGCGCCGCGCACACGCGCTCCACCAGCTCTTTCGCCGGCGGGCAGTGCGGGCACGAATTCGAGTAATAAATTTCCACTGCCGTTTTCATTTCGCATCCCTCTTAAAGAACAGCCAGTTCTTTCCCTTCATGCGCGCCAGCACATAGCGCCCGCGCAGTTTGCTTCCCCTAAATTCGGTTTTCACTTCGCCGTCCTTCCATTCGGTTTTGCACTCGCCGTAATCCCAGCGCTTTACGATGCCTTTCCCGTAACCTTCCCTTATCTCGCCCTCGAATTTTTCATAGCCGAGCGGGTGGCCGTCCACCTCGATTGCCAGCCGCTTCACTCCCGCTTCGAGCGGCGGCTCCTTCGGCAGCGCCCAACTTTTCAGCACTCCGTTGCGCTCCAAACGCAAATCCCAGTGCAAGTGCGAAGCCGCGTGTTCCTGCACCACGAATATGGCCATCAGCATTCCCTCGAAGGGCACCACTGCCGCACCGCGCAGGCGCAGCACTCGGGCTTGCGCGCCGTGCAAACCGCCCTGCCGTGCTGCACGAGCAGCTCGTTCACCTTGCCCCAATCCTTTTTTTCGAACAGCGCCATCAAATCCCTTTCGATTCCCAGCTGCGTGTTCTTCTTCGAGAAGCCCAGCCTGCGCGAGAGCCGCCAGACGTGCGTGTCCACGGCGATGCCCTCGGTTTTGCCGAAGCCTTGCGAAAGCACTATGTTCGCGGTCTTGCGCCCCACGCCCGGCAGCTTCACAAGCTCGGCCATCGAGGCGGGCACCCGCCCGCCGTAATCCGACACGAGCTTGCGTGCCATTGCTTTCAAGTGCTTCGCCTTCTGGTGATAGTACCCCGTCGAGCGCATCATTTTTTCAAGAGTGCGCAAGTCCGCGTTCGCGAAGTCGCGAGGCGTCCTGAATTTTTTGAAGAGCGTCGGCAGCACCTTGTCCACCTGCCTGTCCGTGCATTGGGCGGACAAAATCGTGGCGACGAGCGTTTTGAACGGGCCGCCGCGCCCCCATGCGGGCGTTCCATAGCCGCGCTCCAGCCGCTTCAACACCTTCGCCGCGCGCTCGGTTTTTTTCATGCGGTCACCCTGCGAGCTGGTTGCGAAACTTTCGCAGCTTTGCGTTCCTCGAAAACTTTTGCCTGCTTCCCAGCACGAAGCGGCACTTTTTGCTTCCCGCGGAAACGCACTCGGTTTCAACGCAGTCAATCCTGCGCCTGTAAATGTAAGACGCCGCGCCCGCGAGGAACCCGCGCAGGAAGTCGCAGGACGGCCTGCCCGCCCCGCGGCGCCTGAACGGGGAATCCTCGACTACGATTTCGCCGTCGGGCGACGCGTCCAACACGCGAATCCTGCCCCAGCCCGCGCCGGAAGCCATCTTCGCCATGTAGCGCGCCTGTTCCTCGCCCGACTTCTTGGAAAAGCGGCGGTGAGCCCGCGTAGCGCGGCTGCCGGCCCCGCGGCCCGCGTCGTAAACCGCCTTGGCGCCGGTCTCCTCGCCGAACTTTTCCTTCAGCCTGTCCGACAGGCCCTGCAGGCTGTCAACGTCCACCAGGAAAACGCGCAGCCCGGTCACCGTGATGCGGCCGTTCTTGAAGCTTATCAGTCCCTTGCGCGCCAGGTTCGCGTAATGGAAGTAATCCCAGACCATTCCGCTCACTTCTTCAGCCCGTACCTCTTCGAGTACATCGCAAGCGACTTTTCCAGCAGGTCCTTGAACGAGCCGCGCTTCCACCGCCCGTTCTCGTACTCGTACGCGTCGCGCGCCGCCAGAAACACCTCGTCCTCAATCGTAGTGCAGAATTTCACGCTTTCCCCCCTTTGGGTTTTTTCAGAGGCGAATATATAGATATCCCTACGCGAAAGCCGCGGGAGGCTTAATGCCGCGCCGCGGCGTGCTTCCTCCCGGTGCGGGGGAGCTTGAGGCTTAGCGTTGGCATGATGGTGGACGGCAACTCGCGGTTTGCCTTCGTGGAAGTCATGAAAAGGCGGGGCTGGACGCCCGAAGACCTAGTGTTGCCTTCCGTGCGCAGCGAGGCGCTCGCGGCGTACTCGCAACGGCTGGGCGAAGTCTACGTGGAGAACGCGCGCTGGTGCATACGCCTGGGCGAGGAATTGCTGTCGCGCACCGAGGATTCAGACTACTCTATTTTCGTTTACAACGCGGCCAACCGCGGCCGCGGCCACTTTTCCTGCATCGACCGCGCCATCCGCGCCGTGGGCGGGGAGCTGGTCGAGCGGCTCGCCGCAAAGGGCGAAGTGTGCCTCGTGGGCCCGCAGGCGGAGAAAGACTGCTGGTTCCGGTTGTTTCCCGAACTCCGCGAATTGGGCGAGCCGCGTGGCGGAAACCGTTCGGTGATAATCACGGGCTACCAGCAGGGCTGCGGCGAGGACGCGCACTGCCGCTTCATGCGCCCAATCGACTACTTCGTCCGCAGCACGCAAATGCGTTTTTCGGGGATGTATTTGCCCGCGCTCGCCAACGCGCAATTCGTGGTCCTCAGCCACATCCCCTATTTGTATTCCCCGGGGCAGGTCGCGGAATCGCTGGTTGAACAAGCCTCACTGGACGAGGAGCACGACGGTTTTAACGTTTACTCGCCGCGCGTTTACGACGCGTGGCTTTCGCATTACTCGCGGGCGCCGGCAGCGTTCATTTCGAGCAACGCGCTGCCGCCCTCGGTGAAATTGTTCGAAACGGCGCAAGCCGCGGTGGCGTGAAAACTCGCGCGCGACAGGGTGTGGCCAGCTTCCACAGACGGCCACTCAAGCCCCTCCAAGACCGTCGCGCGCGGGACATTAAGCCACCGCTGCCCTATAAGTCAGCCGAACCGCTTGCGAATCTTCTCGCGCACTTCGCGGCTGTTCCCGTGGGCTTTTCTGATCGCCCGCAGGCACTTGCTTGCCAGCTCCGGGTTCTTCTTGCGCCAGCCAGCGACCGTTTCGAGCGCCTTGTCCGGGCTTTTCAAACTAACGCGCGCCACCAAGTGGGACACGCGCTTCATGGTGCCCGCGTCCCTGCGGGCGGCCATAAGTCCCAGCAGCGGCAGGATTTTTTCGGTCGGCTCGCCCGCGCCGCGTGATTTCGGCGGCTTCGCCTTGGGGCGCGCAACCGCCTTTTTTTTGCCGCCTTCAAACTCGTAGTTGAACAATCCGTCCACGGTCGAGCCGAGAATGCGGGAAATCTTGAACGCCAAGTCGAGCGACGGGTTGAATCTGTTGTCCTCGAGCGAGATAATCGTCTGCCTCGTGACGCCGACCGCTTGCGCCAGCCCGGCTTGCGTCAGCTTCTTCGCGTTGCGCAGCTCGCGCACGCGGTTGCTCCTGCGAACCTGCTTCAAACCCACCACATTTTGAGAACGCTTAAAATACTTTTAACCCTTCCGCACGCGTGGCAGTGCGTTCAAGCCGTCCACCAGCGCCTTGATTTCCGCGTCCGTGAACCCGTGCGCCCTGCAGCCCTGCTCGAGCGTTTCCCCGCGCGCCATGGCGCACCCGGCGCAGTGCAGCCCGGCTTCCGCGAGGAGCCGCGCGCCGTCCATTCCCACCGCTTCCACCACGTCGCCGATCTGCCATTTAGCTTCAATCCTTTTTTCCGACATTGCCAACACCAACCCGCGAATAATCAAAACCTGATTTCGACTTTCCCGAAGAACGGTTCGAGCGCCTTCCTCAGTTCTTCCAGTTCGGCGGGCGAATAAATCCGCCCGGACTTGAATGACGCGTCCAGCGCGTTCACCGGCACGAACTGCTGCAAATAATACGACTTCGCGCCCTTGAGCCATTTCCCGATGGCGAGCGCGTCTTCTTTCGAGTACCATTTCGGCGCGACGGTCGTGCGGAATTCGTAGTCCGGCGCCTTGCTCATGATGAGGCGCGCGCTTTCCGCGATTACCTTCGCGTTTGTCTTAGCGTTCGTTACCGTTTCATACCTTTCGAGCGGCGCCTTTATGTCCATCGCAACGAAGTCCACTGAACCCGCGTCCAGCATCTCGCCCAGCATTTTCGGGTTCGAGCCGTTCGTGTCCAGCTTGAACAAAAATCCGGCGGCCTTGACGCGCTTGGCAAACGCGGGCAAATCCTTCTGCAAGCAAGGTTCCCCGCCCGTCACGCAAACCCCATCAAGCCACTTTTTCCTGCCTTCCAGCCACTCGAAGAACTCGTTTTCGGGAATGATTTGCAGGTCCGGTTTTGGTTCGACGAGGTCCGGGTTGTGGCAGTATCCGCAGCGGAAGTTGCAGCCTGGAGTGAACACCGTGCAAGCTACCTTGCCCGGATAGTCCACGAGCGTGGTCTTCTGCAAGCCCGCTATTTGCATTTTTTTTCAGCCGCCCGCCGTTTTCACTTTTTGGATTCGCATTCGCACTTGGCCAAGTCTTTGGCCAGCGCCTTCGCCTCGGTGTACTCGAGGCGGTCCTTGAATTCTTCCCGTTTTCCAACGTTCCAGTTCTGCACGGGCCGGTAATAGCCCACGACGCGCGAGTAGACTTCGCACTTCCTTCCGCACTCTTCGGTTTCCTCTTTCGTCATTTTAGCACCCCTTCACAAGTTTCACTGCGCCAGCACGCCGATTTTCTCGGTTCCGAGCTTTTGTCCCTTGCCGCACGGGCAGGTGAAGTGCTCGCCGGCAACGTAACCGTGGTCCGGGCACACGCTGAACGTGGGCGTTATCGAGAAGTAAGGCAGGTGCGTGTTGTACGCGATTTTCTTGACGAGCTGCTTGCACGCATCGCCCGACGAAACGCGTTCGCCGAGGAAGGTGTGGAACACGGTCCCGCCCGTGTACATGGTTTGCAGGGAGTCCTGGTGCTCCAATGCTTCAATCACGTCGTCCGTCGCGTTGACTGGCAGCTGCGTCGAGTTCGTCAGGTACGGCGCGTCAGTGCCCGAAGTGTAGATTTCGGGCGCGTGCTTCTTGTCCGCCTTAGCCAGGCGGTAGGACGCGCCTTCCGCCGGCGTGGCTTCCAAGTTGTACAAGTTTCCGGTCTCCTTTTGGAATTCCAGGAGCTTGTCGCGCATGAACGCCAGCGTTTCGACGGCGAACTCCTTGCCTTCCGGCGTGATGATGCTCTTGCCGAGCAGGTTCATGCACGCCTCGTTCATCCCGCAAAGCCCTATGGTCGAGAAGTGGTTCTTGAAAGTGCCCAAATAGCTCTTCGCGTACGGCATCAGCCCCTGTTCGAGGTTGCGCTCTATCGCTTCGCGCTTGATTTCCAGCGAGTTCTTGGCGAGAATCATGTAGTGCCCGAGCGCGTCGAAGAACTTCTGCTTGGTCTTCGCCTCGAAAGCCAGGCGGTTCACGTTAATCGTCACCACGCCCACGCTTCCCGTCTGCTCGCCCGCGCCGAATATTCCGTTCCCCTTGTTGCGCAGCTCGTTCAAATTGATGTTCAGGCGGCAGCACATTGCGCGCACGCTCTTCGGGTCCAAGTCGCTGCCGATGTAGTTCTGGAAGTACGGCGTGCCGTAGCGCGCGGTCACCTCGAACAGCAGCTTCGCGTTGGGGGACTCCCAGTCGAAGTCCTTCGTCAGGTTGTAAGTCGGGATCGGGAAGGTGAAGATGCGCCCGGACGCGTCGCCTTCCTTCATGACCTCAAGGAAAGCCTTGTTTATCATGTTCATTTCTTCCTGGCAGTCGCCGTAAGTGAAGTCCATGAGCCCACCGCCGACTATCGCCTTCTCGTTGCGCATGTCCTCGGGCACCGTCCAGTCGAAAGTGAGGTTCGAGAAAGGCATCTGGCTGCCCCAGCGCGACGGCACGTTCAATGAGAAAACGAGCACCTGCATCGCCTGCTTTGCCTGCTTGTACGTGAGCTTGTCCGTCTTTATGAACGGCGCCAGAAGCGTGTCCACGCTCGAGAAAGCCTGCGCGCCCGCGAACTCCATCTGCATGCAGCCGATGAAGTTCACCATCTGGTTCACTAGAACGTCAAGATGCTTGGCAGCTTTCGCGTCCACCTTGTTGGGCACGCCGTTGAACCCGCGCGCAATCAGGTTCTTGAGCGACCAGCCGGCGCAGTAGCCGACCATGCCATGCGTCAGGTCATGGATATGAAAGTAGCCTTTTTCGTGGGCTGTGCGGATGGATTGGTTATAAAGCTCTGACAGGACGTAGTTGGCTACCACTGCTCCGGCGCTATGGAGCACCAAACCGGAAAAACTGTAGTTTGAGTTGCTGTTGGCATTTGCCTTCCAGCCATCCTGAAGCAGATAGTCATTGATGGTCTTTTTTACATCCAATTGGTGGTTGGAAATTACCCTTATAGTGCCGGCCGGATCTATGGCCAAGCGGCCGTTGAGGGGTTTAGCGTTATTTTTTAAATAAGACATATTTAACAGTTCAAAGTTATAAGTTAAAAGTTTAGTTTAATATTTAAAGTTTTTTATTCCTAAGCTCAAGTAAACTTGAGCCTAGTATTTTGGATAAATATTCAGCGTTCTTTAAAAGAATGTTTGATCTGTCTCTATCGGACTTTTTCGAATCCCTTAACAGGCCTAGCCAAAATTTTGTTTCATTTCCGGATTTTAAAGCATGATTAAGAAAATTAATAAAATCACGTTTTGAGCTTGCCGCCTGTGCCTCAACAATATTGGCACCAATACTTGTCGCACTTCGCAATAACTGTTTGCTAATAACTTGTACAGAATAATCTTTTTTCTCTAAACTATCAATAAAACTAATAATATTCAAACTAAATTTATAGGCCTTTTTTATTAGTTGTCGCTTATATTCCTTGTTGTCCATCACTATAATTTAAAGTTTAAAGTTTAAAGTTAAAAAGTTATGAATGCAAGCAAAAAACTATAAACCCTAAACGATAATTTTCAACTTATCACTTTTAACTTTTAACTTTGTTGTACTACATTTGGTGTTTAAATAGATACTCAAACACTAGAAAATACTACAGTCTGAAAGCAAAGATAGATAATAATACGCGGATGCTAAAAGCTTTGTCAAGGGGGGAAAATTTGTCAAAAATAGCTAGTTACATATTATCTAGACAAAATAAAAAATTCTTTTCTGTCTGTTTGGCTTTTTTCTTTTTGTTGGCTTGTTTTTTTCTATCTTACTCAATATCATGGCAGTTTTTTGCACTGCCGAACTGGGAAATTTACGAATTTCAACCGGATGAGTTGCTCCGACTCCCAATATTGAGTATCTGCCGTCAACGCCATATGTTATGCTTGCCTGGGTTTGACCGCCAGTCTGGAGATCAAAAGTAGTTGCTTCCCCCTTTCTCGGTTTTGCTAAAACTCCTTTTCCCTTGCCTCTCTTGTTGTCAGCGAACAAATCGACTATATGTAATTCTCCACTTTTTCCAATAGCCAGCAAGGCAGTGTGCCTATCATCAATTCCCCCAAATGAAACTACGGTAAAGCCCGTCATGCCTGATTCTCTATTACCACCCACCAGGCGTATAGGTTCAGTATAGTTAAGAACAGCGTGCGCCACTTCAGCAATGCTTTTGGCCCCGCCTACTGCCCCTTCTAAATTGCCTGAATAAATTTCTTGCCGGGTAGATCCTTCCATACTTATTTTATACCTGTTTACAGTGCTAAAATCAATCAGTAAACCATAACTTCTTCCACAAAAGCGGAAAAATCATTCATATCATGTCCGGCACCGGCCGCGGCGCCGCGACAGTTTTGGATAGATAAAGCTAGACGATTGCCTCCCATCCGGCTGATTTCACTAGTTCCTCTCTCTACCCTCCAGGATTTAGCAAAATGGAATCTTATTTCTGCTTTTACCTGGCCAGTAATATCTTTAATAATTATAGCAGACTCAAATCAAAATTACTTTTTTCCTTAATTTTTGAGTT
>PFPF01000050.1 GCA_002792915.1 Candidatus Micrarchaeota archaeon CG_4_10_14_0_2_um_filter_60_11
GCGCTAAATTCTACGCCTTGCGTTTGCGGAGCGCGAGCTGCATCGCCGCGAGCAGGCCGCTGCTGAGCACGGTGTAGACGACCGGACCCGCCATCACCGCGGAACCGAAAGCCGACGCGAGCGTTATCGCCAGCGCGGTGTTCTTCAACGAAGAGGCGACGCCCAGCGTTATCCGCTCTTCGCGGTTTTTGCCGGAAATCCAGCCCACGGCGAACGGAACCGCGCAGAATGCGAATGCCGGAACCGCCAGCCAAAGCATGAGCTGCGCATTGGCGAAAATAAACGAAGCGCTCGGCGCTATGTTGCCCCACATCAGGAGCGCGATTATGACCGTGTTGATGCCCAGCCCGTGGGCGAGCAGCGGCTTTTCCAGCGCCGGAAGGCGCGCTATGACGAGCTTTGCGGCCAGGAACGGAAGCAGGACCGCGAGCGCTATCGTCTGCGCGATGCCCGACGGATTCACGGAAACCTGCGCACCCGCGAAAACCGCTACGAGCAGCGGCGTAAGCACGACGCTGGACAGGTTGGAAAACGCGGTCAGCGGCAGCGCGAGCGCGGCGCTCCCACCGAATAGCTCCGCGAAGAACGACAGGGAGATGGCGGACGGCGCGACCGCGATTAACACGAGCCCGAGGAAAACCTCCTCGCCGAAGAAGCCTTTGAAAGCGTACGCAATCGCCCCGACGAGCACGAACTGCACCAAAAGCACGAACAGCGTTGTCCGCCAGCCTTTCGCGCACTGCTTCAATTTCCCGAGGCTTATCGAAAGGCTGCTTACGAGCATCAGCACCGCCAGAAGCGGGAGCACGAACGGCTTGATGAGCAGGCCGTATGCGGGCAGGAACAAGCCGAGGGCTACCCCAAAGAGAATGAACGCCCAAAAGTAACGCCCTATGTCCGTATCGGCATCTCCTTCACGCAGTTCCAAACGCCGCCCGTGTTATTTATTTATCGGTTTGGTTTTGTTTTCAGAAAACGGTCAGCGCGAGCCAAGTTACCAAAAACAGAAAAAGGTTGGTGGCGGAGTGCGCTACAATTGCAGGCAAAAAGTTCCGCTTGCTCAGCATCCACAACCCGCCGAACAACAGGAAGGACGCAAAACGCGCTACCAACGAGTAAACCGAAAAGTTGCCGTGATACGCGGCTAAGATAAACGCCGAAAACAGCAAACAGCAAACCGAAGACAAAAGTTCGTAGTGCTTGAAACTTAAACCCCGCCGGGAGCATAGCCTTTCTAAAACGTATAACCCCAAAAGCAAAAGCAAAACCAATAGGAACTGCTCGCTAACCGGCGCCAAAACTACCGCCAAGAAAATCGGAATGCTCGCGTCATAAGACGGGGTCACGCCGAAAAGCCACGCGACGGACAAAACGACGAAAATCGCGGACGCCGCGGCCAGAAAAACGGTCTTGCGCCAGTCGCCCAACTCCAGCTTGATGTTCCTTATGAAAAAAACCAAAAAACGGCGTTGGCCGGGGTTGCCGGTTTTTTGAACGCGCTTCAAGAGCGCTTTGCGCCAAATCAGAATGGTGAAGAACGCCAAGGCTAACAAAAGATGTTGCGCGCATACCTCAAGTTCGCCCACGCTTACGCTAAGAATTTAAAAATATAAAAGAGGGCGTTACGCCTTCTTTCCCTTGGTTTCCTTGGCTTCCTTGTCCTTGAGCAGCACCGCGTTTACCATGCCGCTCTGCCCGGGGCGGCTGGTGATGCGCGCGCGGCCCAGCTCGGTTTCGATTATGGTGCCCTTGGTCATGATGTTCTCGCGCGCGTAGTGGCGGTTGGCCGGGCATTCGGCCACGTTCTTGATGCGCGACTTCTTGACGGCTGCGCCGTCGCTCACGTTCGCCCACGCGACAACGTCTGCCGCCACCTTGAGGCGGCCCCCGCGCGTGCGGAACGACTTGCGCTTTTCCTTGTCGGTTTCGGCTTTCTTGGTGCGCGCGAAGAAACCGCCCTTGTGGCACAGCCGCTTGTCGCGCGCCGCGCGCTTGCGCGCGCCGCTGCCGCTGGTCTTGGTCTTCGCCCGCTTGTGATATTGAACCATCTATATTTTACCCCCTAAAAACAGGATGAAGAATAGGGGGCGCGCGTTTAAAATACCTTCGCCGAAAGCTGGCGGAAAGGGCTGGGAAAAAAGCTGGATGCACGGCACGGCGGCTGCAAATAGTTCCTGTACGCGCTCGAAAGTTCCGCGCGCAGCTTCGCGGCAAGAAGGCGGGTATCAAAGTCTTGCACGCATACGCCGGTTTCGGGGTCTTGCACGCCTACGGTAATTTTGTCGAGTGCGCGGATTCCACCCCTAACGGCAGCCGCAAGTTCTATTTCCCTCTTCTCGCGCGCGAGCCCGTGAATCTGCGGCCTTAAAGAATCCATGGCGCCGATGCGTACGCTGGAATCCTTGTGCGCCAAGTCGGCGAGCGTTTTCTGGAACGTCTCTTCGGAGAAGCGGATTGGTTCGCGTTGAGGCATGGGTTTACTTGTGCGCCGCCCTTTTAAATTATATCCGCGTGGCTGGAACGGGCATGCGGCGCGAAAACGCGTTGAAACTGCTTTTAAATATTCGTTAGTCGTGCTAGTTGCGTAATGCCCCCGGCGCGCAAGGAGAAGGACAAGCAAGAGGACAAGTACTCGCTCGAGCCAGCGAAGCCGGGCAAGGCCAAGGGGCTTTACACCGACTTCGAGGAGGCGCTGAGGCGCGAGCGCAAGGTGGCGGAAAAGGAAAAGAAGGCCGAGAGGCCGCCGTTGTTCCTGCGCGTGACGCGGTGGCTGTACAAGAACTTCAAGTCGTACGGCAAGGGCGCCAAGTTCACGGACGAGGAAGCCCAGCAGTTCGCATTCATGGGCTGGGACGTGACGGCCGAGGAATTCTACGCGGCGTACAAGGCCATTTTCATGGTGGGCATAGCCGTCGGCGTGGTGCTGGGCGGCGCGGTTTACTACATGCTCTCGCAGATGGACTTGGGCACGCCGGGGCTGCTGGTCGCGGGCCTGTTCGTGCTCGCGCCCGTCGTGGCGAGCTTCATCTACAAGAGCTACCCCAAGTCGGTGGTCGAGCGCGAAAAAATGCTTTCGCTGGCGTACATCCCGGAAATCGTGAATTACCTGACGATGAGCATGCGGCTCATGCCCAACTTGGAAAAGGCGGTCGCGTTCGCGGCGAACCACGGGCAGGGCAAAATCGCGGAAGACTTGAAGAAGCTCGTGTGGGACGTGCAAATCGGCAGGTACGGCAGCATCGAGGAAGGGCTCGACGAATTGGCGTACAAGTGGGGCGACTACAACGAGGACTTCAAGCAGGCGCTCATGCTCATCCGCGCCAGCGTCCTGGAAGGCAACGTGCAGCGCCGCGAGGAGATTCTGGAAAAGGCGAGCGCGGACGTGCTCGAGGGAACGCGCGAAAAAATGGACTTGTACGCCCGCAAGCTCCAGCAGCCCACGGTTTACCTGTACTACTTCGGAATCCTGCTGCCCCTGCTGCTCGCGATAATACTCCCGATAGGCGGCAGCATGACGGGCATGGCGCTCGCAAAGCCCGAGTACCTGTTCGTGGGGTACAACATCCTCATCCCGCTCGTGGTCTTCGCGTTCGGCACCATGATAGTCGCGGGCAAGCCGCCGACTTACACGGCGCCTAAGATTCCCGAAGACTTCCCGGGCCTCCCGCCCGTCGGGCAGGCGAAAATTTTGGGCGTGACGATGCCGTTCAGGTGGTTCGCCGTGCTGCTCGTCGTGAGCCTGGTCGCGCTCGGCTATTACGCGGACCAGGGGCTCTTGCAGGGCACGCTGAACGGGTTCGTGGTTCCGTTAAACGACGCGCTGAAATCCGCGAGCGGCGACGGCATCGACTTGCTTGGCGGCGCGGAGGGCATCACGATAGCCGGAACGCTGGGGCAAATCCCGGCTTACGAGACGCCCGGCACGGAAAATTACGCGAGGGAATTGGACAAAATACCGCATTTCACGCTCTTCGACGCAAAATACGACGCCGCCGGCAACGTCGAACGCGAGGCGGTGACGCTGTTCGACAGCCCGGTCTTCGTCGGCCAGTTCACGATTTTCGGCGTGCTCATCGGCATCTCGCTGGCCGTAAGCATCTGGCTTTCGGGAAAATACAGCGCGCGCAAGAAGATGCAGGACGAAATCCGCGCGATGGAAGGCGAGTTCAAGGACGCGCTTTACGTGCTCGCGTCGCGCCTCGGCGAGAACAAGCCCATCGAGGAGGCGCTCAAGAACGCCACCGAATTCCTGCCCAAATCCAGGATTTCCAACCGCATATTCAAGCGCATCCTCCAGAACATCACCACGATGGGCATGACGCTCGACGCGGCAGTGTTCGACAAGACCTTCGGCGCGATGAAGGACATGCCCTCGCGCACCATACAAAGCGGCATGCAGTTTTTGGTCGGCTCCATCGACTTGGGCGTGAACGTGGCGGCAAAGTCGCTCATCAACCTGGCGATGCAGCTTCGCAACTCGCAGAAGATAGACGAGTCGCTGAAGAGGCTGTTGCAGGACGTCACCACGATGCTCAGCACCATGTCCACCTTCGTGGCGCCAATCGTGCTCGCGGTAGTCAGCGCAATGCAGCGGCTCATCGTGAATTCGCTTTCGAGCACGGGCGCCGGCGAAGAACAGACGGACGCGGCGGGAACGCAGGGCTTCGGCATGACGAGCATGTTCACCAACAAGAAAGCGCTGGAAGGAATGGCCGACCCGGCGACCTTCATCGCCATAATGGGCGTCTACGTCATTGAAGTCGTCGTGCTCCTCACCTACTTCAACTCGCAAATCGAGGAGACGAACAACGAGCTGCACACTTACACGAGCATAGCGAAGACGCTGCCGCTGGCGGTCTTCCTCTACTGCACGGTCGTCTACTTCGCCAGCACAATGCTCGGAGGCGGTTGAAACGCGCGAAAGCAAGAGCCAGGCGCGCAGGGCCGCGGAATTCCTGGCGGTTGCTGCGGTCGCATTCGCGATAGCCTATCTCGCGGCGGGGTTCGCTTCGCCCGCGCTCGCGTCCTTCACCGCAAGCGCTTCGCAGTCAATCCTCGCCCTAGCGGGCACCCCGACGGAAATCCGGTGGAACGCGGCCGACGCTGCGCCGCACCTCGTGGGCAGCGGGTTCGACGCGCTGATAGGCGAGCTGTGCTGGGGGCGCATGGAAATCGCGGTGATAATCGCGGTAATTTTTGCGAGCATGGACCGCAGCTGGAAGCAGCGGCTGGCGGGCGCGGCGCTGGGCATCGTCGCGATAGTCGGGATATTCAACCCGCTGCGCATCGCGGCCAGCATTCTCTCAGGCAGCGAGTTCGTGCACGACGTCTTATTCAGGCTAACGCTACTGCTCGCGATAGTCGGCTGGTACGCGTTCTGGTACCTTTACCTGACGCGGCGCGCCCGGAAGGGAGGGTGTTGGCAATGAAGCGCGCGTTCATCGCCGCGCCCCTGTTGGGCACGATAATCTTCTTCGCGAGCATCGTGTTCATCGTCAACCTGAACAAGGCCGAGGCGGGCGAGGTCGCGCTGATTACGAGCGAGGCGTACCACAACCGCATCGTCTCGCTGCTCGAAGTCTACCGCACGGACTTGGGCTCGCAGTTCCGCGAGAATTTGAGCCGCGTCATAGAGAACTTTTTGGCGAGCGAGTGCTGGGACAACCTGTTCAACGTTTACAACGTGGAAACCGATACGGGACGGTCGGTTTCCATGGCGGAGGTGCGCAAGAGCCAGTGCGAGCACGTGACCACCGTAATCCACCAGGTCATCTGCTCGTTCAGCGCTTCCGACTGCCAGGGCGCGGGCGTGGACTGCACGCGTTACGGCCTGCCCGAGTGGATGGCGAAAATCGCGGAGAACTTCACGTTCGAAGGCATAAAATTCTACCCGTCCAACCTGGACGAGTTCTCGGTTTTCCTGGACTCGTCAAGCAACCCGGCGCAATACCAGAAGATGTGCGAAACGCTATTGCAGGGAAGCATTTTCGACTGCGACGCGTTCGCCCAAGGCGACTTCAAGTGCACGGACAAGATGCTCGAACGCGGCGATGGCGGGCAGCTCGAACCCGGCCCGGAAAGCACGTGGAAGGAAGTGCCCGGCTGCGAGAAGGGGACTTTTTACGTGAAAGTCAAGGTGCTCGACCAGCTCATTTACCCGCACATGCCGCGCATCTTCAGCGACGACGGCACGGGCAACCAAATCCGCTCGGGCGCAATCAGCGACGAGAACTTCAACCTGCCGATAAACTACCCGCTCTTCAAGTACTACAACTACTCGTTCGGCGTGTTTGAAAACCTGGCTTACGGCACGGACGCCCGCAACGGGAACGGCGGCAGCCCCCAGCAAAACGGCATTGCCGAAGGGTTCTGCGGCAGCGAACCGAACGGCAACTGCGAAAACGTGAAAGGTTACAACGGCCCCGGCTTCCAGTCGCCAGACGAAGCCGACACCCAGGCCGTCTTCTTCGACAACGCGTTCACCAAGGCGTGCGCCGAACACTCGACCAGCAGCCAGCAAATGGCGTTAGGCGCGGGAATACTGAGAATGGATCAAACCATCGCGGGCAGCCTGCGCGACGCGGACTCGACGTTGCAGCTGGAAGTGTGCACGGGAACCTGCTCGACCGCGCTAGGCAACACGAATTGGGTGAACTGCACGCAGGCGACGGTGCGGGACTTCACGCTCAACTCGTTCGGCATAGACAACGCGCCCTGCGCGTCCAACCCTGAACAGAGCGGCGACGGGACGTCGTGCAATTACATCCTGGATTACGGCACCGCCGCGCGCATGCGTTTCGTGGACTACGACCACTCGCTGCAGGCGAACCCGAACCACCTGAACGAGTTTTGCTGGCGCGCGAACCCGGTTTACGAAGGCCAGCCGCAGCAAACCCCGTAGCCCGCCGCCGCGAAAAAACAAGCCAAAGCAAGCGCAAACCGCGGTTTCGCGGCATCTGCAGCCAACGAAAAAACGTGCGGCACGCCTGCCCTTTATTAAATAGGTTTTTTAAGTCGGCGAGGCGACATTTTTGCAGAGCTGAAAGGCGGGGTGTTCCAAGCTCATGAACTTTGACGATTTGAAGGCCAAGTACGGCGAATTCTGCGACTCGCTCGCGGAGAAGGGAGTGCCGCAGCCGAGGCTGCTTTTACCCCTGCTTGCAATCGTCGTATTGGTTGGAATCGCCATCCTCGCGTACCCCGCGGTGACCGGAGGCGAAGCCAAGACGATAACCCTCCGCGCCGTTGACGCGAAAACCAACGCGGCAATAGCCAACGCGATAATAACGCTTTACGCCGACGGCACGGAATTCAAGAGCGCCGCGACGGACGCATCGGGCCGCGCCGCCTTCGAAGGCGTGAAAGGCCAGGCGTTCCAGGTCAGCGTGCAAGCCGACGGCTACGAAGCAATCAACAAGCGCGTCATCGACCCGGAAACTCCGACGCTCTCGCTCAACTCAATCGTGCCCGCCTCCAAGGACGTGGTAATCAAGGTGCGCGACGTGCAGGGCAACGCGCTCGACGGCGCGCAGGTCATGCTGCTCTTCGACGGCGGCGACGCCAAGACGGGAACGACGAACGCGTGGGGCGAACTCACCGTGAACGTGCCCGAACCGGCGGAAGTAGTCCACGCCACGGTGCGCGTGGAAAAGAACGGCTACGCGAGCGGAGAGAAAAGCGTTTACTCCACCGACTTCGACAGCGTGCTCAACGTGGAGCTGCAACCCGCGGCTGAGCAAACGCGGCAGGAGGAAGGCATGGCGAACGTGGTCGTGAAGGACAGCCGCGGCACGCCGTTGCAGGGGGTCATAGTCACGCTCGTGGATTATTACAACGACCGGGCGGTGCGCAGCGGCGCGACCGACGCCAGCGGCTCTTTCGCAGTGGGCGGCCTCACAATCGCGCAAAAACTCCGCGTGACCGCACGCGACCCCGCGGACGGCTACCTCGCGTACTCCAGCCAGGACTACCTTACGGCTTCCGCAACGCCCGCGCCCTTCAACGTCCGCATGGAGAGCCGCGAGGCAGACGCGAACGCGATTGACATCACGGTTACCAACGACCAGCTCGCCGCGCTCGAGGGCGCAAGCGTGCGCGTGTACGACAGGCTCACCGCAAAACTGCTGACCGAAGAGCGCACGGACGCCTACGGCACGGCGGCGATTCAAGTCGCGCGCAACAAGGCGTTTTACGTGACCGCCTACGCGGACGGCTACCTGCCGCTCGCGGACGACTCGCTCAAAGCCGGCGACAAGAAGAAGTTCGCGCTCACACGCGAGAAGAGCGGAAACTACGTCGACCTCCAAGTGCAAGCCAAGAGCGCGGCCACACTCGAAGCGCTGCCCAACGCGGGCGTCGAGCTCTACCAATCCAACGGGTTCCCGTTGGGAACGCCGACCGCGGAAACCGGGGCGGACGGCATTGCGCTCGTGCGCGTGCCCAGCCAGCTGAACGGCAGGCAGTACTCGGTTTACGCCATCGCGACGCGCGACTACTGGGTGGGCCGCAGCGACGCGGTCACCGTAACGGAAGGCGCCGAGCTGTACGCGCTCATGCAGCCAACGCCTGCAACCATTCAAGTCAAGGCGAAGGACATCGTGACCAGCGAGCCCATTGACGGCGCGAAAATATACCTCGTCGCATCGGGGGCAACGCTCGCCTCGTGCACCGCCACCAAGGCAAACGACGCCTGCACCTTCCAAGTCGCGCCCGAACAGGAATTCTGGCTCGAGTCAACCGCCGAAGGCTATCTTGAAGCAGCTACGGTGACAAAAATCGCCGCTCCCGGCGAGGCGATGGCTGCGGAAGTCTACCTTTACCCGCTGTCGCTCTCGCAAAGCGCGGCGTTGCGCCTCGAGGGCATTTACGATTCAAACGGCAACGAAGTCCGCGAACTGTCAAACGCGCAGGAATACGAGGCGCGCTTCGTCGCCACCGTGCCGTCAAGCGGCACCACGGCTACGCGCGCCTTCTTCAAGCTCGGCGGCAAGCCCACCGTTGACGAAGAGCAGATGGGCTTCACGGGTTTGGACTGCCCGAGCTGCGCGGGCTTCGAGAACGGCGCGTACTACGACGAATCCTGCGGCGCTGCCGGCCAGAACGCCGACGCAACGCAAGGCGAAGGCGGGCTCTCGAAATGGTATTCCTTAATGCTGCCCGACGGCTTCACCGGGACGCAGGAAATAATATTGCGCTTCTGGGTCAAGCCGTCCGCGAAAGCCGGTACGGAAACCGAACTCGAATACAACCTGCACGGCTTCAAGAACGGCGTGCCGTTCCTCGCGCCGCAAGACGAGGCGATACTCGACAAAGTGCTGGGCAACGGGACGCAAGGCGAATCCGATTTCTGCGGCGCCAAGACGTTCGGCGAAAGCGTGAAAGTCTCGCAAGACCCGCTCGTGTGCGCGGACGGCGCCTGCGTGCGCCTCTCCCTCGAATCGTCGGACGGCTCCGTGCGCGCCAAGAACAGCTTCCAGGTTCCGGCAGGCAAGGAATTCTACCTGAATTACGAAGTGCTCAGCCTGGACACGCCAGTCGCGGGTTTCGAGCTGGCTGCGCCCGAACAAGTGGAAATAGTCTCTTGGAGCGCGGCCTCGCTTGCCTCGCAGCACGCGCAAGCCCTCGGAGTCGGGGAACGCGCGTCGGGCCGCGTGCGCCTGCTGGCGCTGCGCGCCGCCGACTACGCCTTGCTTCAATTCAACGTTAACTTCCAGGACCCCGCCGCACCCGCAATGTCCACTCCGCTCACGCTCCAAATCACCGGCGCGAACACCTTCCGCGTGGTCATAACGCCCGACTCGCTCGTCGCCGGCCTGTCCGAAAACAGCCGCGTCACCGTGCTCGACCAGTTCGACCGCCCGGTCACCGACGCGACCGTGACCTTCTTCGAATGCGAAGGCTCGCCCCTCAACGGCCAGGAATTGGACGTGGTCGGCGAAAACCAGCGCAACTACGGCGAGGACGGCAAGTACCTCGCGCGCCTGAACCCGTCATCCATGGGCGCGATAAGCGTGCGCGTTGCCCGCGCGGGATTCAAGGCGTACGAGGACTGCATGCTGCCCGTTTACGCGGGAGACTTCCTCACCGTCGAGCCGAGCGTGGTCGACATGAAGGGCTCGTCCGCCAACCCCGCGGCGCTCGCCCGCCAAGTCACGCTTTCCACCCTGCTTCCAATCGACAGCCGCGTTTCAACAACCGTGGCCTGCTACAAGCCCGGCGAAGCAACTCCGATTGACTCCGTCGTGTATGCAGCGCCGCAATCGTTCACGCTGAAGGACGACGCGACCGTGCAAATATACCCGAAGGAGAACGCCACCGCGAAAGCCGACTGCTACTTGACTTTCCTCGCGCGCGCGAACAACAAGAACAAGGCAGAGCAGACCGTGCTGGTCAACGTTGACCTGCAAGGCCCCGGCCTGCCCCCGTGCCCTTCACCGTATTCATGCCTCACCGCTTCTGCGGCGTCCGAACGCGGCTGCAACGCGGTTGACGCCTACGCGTGCCCAGCCACTGCTGTGGGATTGCCGGCGCAGGGCTGTTACGCCTGCGAAATCGGCGCAACCACGCTGCCAGGCAGCATCAGCCTCACGGTTTCCAACACCAAGCCCACGGACACGGTGGAATACCTGATATCGCTGGGCACCGCACCCGAAGAATGCCGCGTGGAAGGCTTCGAATTCACGCCCACCCTCCTGCCGCAACAGCAGTACCAGCAACAATACCCCAACATCCAATCCAACTACTGGGGCTACCAGCCGAACGCTTACAGCCAGCAAAACCCGTGGGGCACGACCGACGCCTACTCGCTGAACGGCTATTACGGCTACCTCAACGGGATGAGCCTGTACGGCGGCGGAGCGCAAACGCCTTACGGAGCCGCGGGCTACAACAGCCAGACCGGCGCGTACGGCACGGCAGACACTAACGGCTTGTACGGCGGGTTCGGAACCGCGGCCAACTGCCCGACGACGCTGAACCCGCAGTCAATGTACGGAAGCTACATGAGCAACTCCATGACTAGCCCGTGGCAGCAGGGCTTCCCGACGGGAATGCCAACGCAATGCCAGTACCCGTACGTGTGCAGCAACCCGAACGCCTGCTCTTACTCGACGATGCCCGGCCTCGCGTACGGTTCGACTTACTCCGCGGCCTGCCAGTACCCCGCCATTTGCAACGCGCCCCAAAGCTGCCCGTACGTTTCCGGCTCCACGAACTACCAAGTCCCTTACGCAGCTGGAACTTCCGGCGCCTACCAGAACCCCGCCTACCAGCAGACGAATTACCAGCAGAACCCGACGAATTACCAAAGCAGCCAAAAGCCGCCCGTGAAAGTCCGCATCGACGCGTGCACGCCGAATGACTTGCAAATCACCGCCGAATACACGGGCGCCGACTACCTGTACAACTCGGGAATGGGAGGCGAACAAAACGGCTTCGTTTACATCAAGCTCGGCGCGGGCGTCACGAAACGCATACCCGTCACGGTAACCATCGAAAGCGTGCCCACTATAGCCGGGCAAACTGCCGCGTCTACGGGTTACCAAGCGTTCCCCTACACTTCCTCGCTCTCGCCGCAATGCTTTTACGGGATGCAGCAGTACGGAAGCGAAATTTCAACCGAAGGCTTGGACGCGAACGGCCTGCCCACGGACATCACCGTGCTCGTGAACCCGGTGACTGGCTACGGCCACTACAAGCGCGAGCTGCCCGTCAACCGCGTTGTCTCGTGCAAGTGGAAGGACAAGCCGACGGGCGCCAAGGCGCTCAACAACTGCCAGAGCCCGTTCGAAATCGAAATCCAGCGCGACCCCGCGTCCGAAAAGGACGACATCTCGGACGAGGGCACCATCACGGCGTACGTTTCAGGCGCGCAAAAGCCCGTTGAAATCAGCGTC
>PFPF01000062.1 GCA_002792915.1 Candidatus Micrarchaeota archaeon CG_4_10_14_0_2_um_filter_60_11
AATTCGACGGCTTTTAGGCGCTTTTCAAAAGGCGGGGTTGATGGCTAGTGGCTGACTTGGAAAAGGAAATAATGAAGGGCACGACTACTGTCGGAATCACGTTCAACGGCGGCGTTGTGCTCGCGGCGGACAAGCGCGCCACCATGGGCACCTTCATCGCCGCCAAGGACGTCGAAAAAATCCATTTTTTGGGCGACAAGGTCGCCTTGACGATAGCGGGAGGCGTAGGCGACGCCCAAAGCCTCGTGCGTTTGATGCGCGCGGAACTCGAGCTTTACAAGTACGGCAAGGGACGCGAACTGACGATTAAGGGCGCGGGAACCCTGTTGTCCAACGTGCTGCAGGGAAACAAGTACTACCCGTACTTCGTGCAGCTCATAATCGCGGGTTACGACACCCAGCCCCGCCTGTTCGACTTGGATTTGACCGGCGGCCTCCTCAGCGAGGAGTACGTCTCCACCGGAAGCGGCAGCGTCGTGGCTTACGGATTGCTGGACGCGGGATTCAAGAAGAACATGAAGGAAGACGACGCGGTAAAGCTCGCCGTCAAGGCGGTTTACGCGGCCATGAAGCGCGACAACGCCACGGGCGAAGGCGTGGACGCGATAGTGATAACGAAGAACGGCGGCAAGCGGCTGTCCCCGGCCGAGACGAAAGCCATAGCCGACTGACGCCGCATAATCCCATTTAAAACGGCATAAACCGAAACACGGGTTTTCAAAAGTGCAAACTACGACTAAGGCAACGGCTAACGGCAGCGACAAGTTGAAGGAACTCTTCGAGAGCGTGACGCAAGTCCTTCCCGCGGAGTGCCAGGTCACCAAGGTCGAGCCGGAAGGCCCGCAAATCGTAATTTACCTCAAGAACATCAAGGCGTTCTACGATGATGAATCGTTGATAACGCGCCTGGCCAGCCGCGTGCGCAAGAAAGTCCTGCTGCGCGTGGACTCGTCCATGCTCAAGGACGTCAACGTGGCGCTGCAGGACATCCAGACCCTCGTGCCGCAAGAGGCGGGCGTGGACTCCATCCGCTTCGACCCGGAGTTCAACGAAGTCATAATAGAAGCCAAGAAGCCGGGCATGGTAATAGGCAAGGGCGGCTGCGTGCTCAAGAGCATCATCCTCACTACGGGTTGGAGCCCGCGCGTTTTGCGCTCGCCGACCAGCCCAAGCGAAGTGGAAAAGGCGATTCGCGGCGCGGTGTTCAACGCTTCCAAGGAACGCAAAAAGTTTTTGTTGAACCTGGGCAGGAAAATCATACTCGAAGGCGGGCCCGGGCAGGCCGAGTGGGTCAAGATTACGGGCCTCGGCGGCTTCAAGGAAGTGGGCCGCTCGTGCCTCCTCTTGCAGACTTCGCGCAGCAACGTGCTCGTCGACTGCGGCATCAACGCGGACACGAGCGACAACAAGAACGCCTACCCCTACCTCACCGCCATGAATCTCGGCCTCGACCAAATCGACGCGGTCATACTCTCGCACGCGCACCTGGACCACTGCGGCTTCATCCCCTACCTGTACAAATACGGCTACGCGGGCCCGGTGTACTGTACGCCGCCCACGCGCGACTTGATGATTCTACTCCAGCAGGACTGCGTGAACGTCATGAACTCGGAGGGCAGCGGCGCGCCTTACGGCGAACGCGACGTCAAAACCGAGTTGAACCACGTGATTACGCGCGACTACGGGGAGGTCACGGACGTTACGCCCGAAATCCGCTTCACCTTCCACAACGCGGGGCACATTCTGGGCAGCAGCATCGTCCACCTGCACATCGGCGAAGGCGCGCACAACCTCGTCTACAGCGGGGACATCAAGTACGGGAGGACGAACCTCTTCGAGCCCGCGGACGTCCGCTACCCCCGCATCGAAACGCTCCTGATTGAAAGCACTTACGGCGGCAGGAACGACATCCAACCGCGCATCATGGACGCGGAAGCCGAGCTGATTCGCACCATCAAGATGGTCACTGACCGCCGCGGAAAAGTGCTCATACCCGTGTTCGCGGTCGGCCGCTCGCAGGAAATTATGCTCGTTCTGGAAAAATACCTGCAAAACGAGGGCATCACGGTCTACCTGGACGGCATGACGCGCGAAGCGTCCGCCATTCATACCGTTTATCCGGAATACTTGCGCCGCAACGTGCAACGCAGGATTTTGCAGAACAACTCGCCGTTCGAGAACGAGATGTTCAAGAACGTGGTCGGCAGGGACCGCAAGTCCATCGTCGAGAGCGACGAGAAGTGCGTCATACTCGCGCCTTCCGGCATGTTGAGCGGCGGCCCCAGCGTGGAATTCCTGAAGCTGATGGCTCCCGACGAGCGCAACGCGCTCATGTTCGTGGGCTACCAGTCCACTTCGTCGCTGGGCAGGCGCGTGCAAAGCGGCGAAAAGGAAGTCCCCACGCTCTCGGAAGGCCGCAAGCTTTCTTCGATGAAAATCAACTTGTCCGTGCACACGGTGGACGGCTTCAGCGGCCACAGCGACCGCCCGCAGTTGATGGCGTTCTGCCGCAATTTGAGGCCGAAACCCCAGCGCATCATTACCATGCACGGCGACGACACCAAGCCGGACGACCTCGCGCGGGGCCTGAACAAGCTGCTTCACATCGAGACGCGCAGCATGATGGACCTCGACTCCACCCGCCTGAAATGAAACTCGTATTGACGGGGACTCCCGGCACCGGGAAGACCACGCTCGCCAAAAAGCTCGCCCGCAAACTCGGCTGCAAATTATTGGACGCCAACGCGATAGCGAAGCAAAACAAACTCGTCAAAAAGGACGGCACCACAAACATCAAGAAACTAGGGGCAATACTAAAAAAACAAACCAAGAAACTCGACTCTTTCATCGCCGAAGGCCACTTGCTCTGCGAATTTAATTTACCGTGCGACTGCTGCGCAGTCCTCCGTTGCAACCCCAAGACTCTCGCGCGCCGCCTCGCAAAGCGAGGCTATGCCAAGCAAAAGCTAAGCGACAACGTGCTCTGCGAAGCGTTGGATTATTGCCTTGTCAACGCGGAGCAGAACGGCTACCGCAAGGTAATCCAAATCGACTTCACGCGCCCCCTATCGGCGGACACTTTCCTCAGCCGCCTCAAGAAGGGCGGCGATTGCGTCCGCTGGAAGCTTTCAAGCGTTGCCTGAAAGCAGCGCGAGCGGGCGAATCCAGCCAATCTCAATCTTGGTGCCTCTGTGCCCCAACGCTTTTTTCGAGAGCGCGTTCGCGGTTTTCGCGTCAACGCCGTACTGCAGGTACATTTCGCGGATTGCATCCCTCAAGAATTCGGGAGTCAGCTTGGGCGGCTGCCCGTTAACCGCGCGGAAGTGCAAGTTGTAGGGAATTACGAAATTGCCTTCGGAATTCAACCCTTGGCTGGCATCGCCATGAAGCATTGGCTTCCCGTTGATTAGGAGCGTGTAATAATCCTTGTTGAATGCTGCCAAACGGCGCGCCTGGTCGCGGGGTTCCACACCGGCGACAAGTCAACGCCCCAGCCCAGGTTCAAGAATTTTTTTTCGCCATTCTTCCAGAAGGGGTTTTTGTCCTTCAACGCGGTCCTGAAGGCGTCCGAAGCGAACGGCTTGCCCGTCAAGTTCAGGGCATGGCTCTGCAAGCGCTTGCTCGCCTCCTCGGCAATACGCGTTGCCGCAACCTTCCATTCCTTCGCCAGCTTGGCGGCTTTTTCCGGCGAATAGCCGCCTTGCTCGGAGTACAGCCTCGCCAACACGGATTCAATGGACATGCTCTCCTCGTTTTGGCCTTTCACGGTGCGCGTGTCCTCGTGCCCGATGTAGCCGAGAGAGCCGCCTACGCGCGGGCGCCTCCGCGAAAAAGGAAATCCGGCGAAGGAGAAAAAGCCCGAGAACGGGAAAACGTAAGAGCGCGTCTCCACGATGTTGCCGCCGAGGCGCGCGGGCTTGTAGTCCTCCTCGGCAATCCACTGCCCTTGGTATTCTTCGGGAACGTCGGGGTCGTTGACGCGGCGCTTCACCAACTCGCCAAGCTGTTTCACCGCGTCTCGCCCGACCCAAGTCGTCTTGCTGGGCGGGTGATACAACTTGAATTTGCCGCCCTCGTGCGAGAGGAAGTAAGTGTAATCCCCGAAAGTCGAAACCGGCGCCGAATGCTTTATGACAAGGCGGCCGCCTTCTTGCAGCACTTGGCGCAAGTGTTCCGGCAGGCGTATGCTGCCGTTGAACTCGGCGAAGCGGGGCTGGAACAGATGGTAACGGTTCCCGCCCACTGCAACGCTCAAGGGCTTCGCCGCGAAGAACTCGCGCTGCTCTAGCTTCGACAGCAGCCCCAAACTTTCGAGGAGGGGAGTGGCGCGGCGTTCCATGATAATAAACGCGCGCCCGCGCGTTAAAAAGGCTTTTTGGCTGGAAACCGCGGTTGCGGCCCCCAAAACGCCCAAGAAAAACCTTTAAAAAGGGGGTTTGGGAGAGAATAGCAGTTGCCCACGGGGGGTTTGCTCTGAAATGAAGAAAAAGAACAAGAAGGACGACGGCTTCGAAGACGACGAAGAGTGGGACGACGACGACGAAGATTGGGGCGACGAGGAAGACTTCGACGAAGAAGGCGAGTAGCGTTCCCGCGCATTCTTTCCTTTTTTTAAACCATTACAGCCATAAGGTAGTGAAAGCTCCAATCGTCTAGCACGGTCAAGGACGCCGGCCTTTCAGAAAACGACGCCTAGCGCGCCGTTTTGAAGACAGCCGGCAACTCGGGTTCAAATCCCGATTGGAGCATCGGAGCGAAGCTCCAAAAAGGAAAGGGGCGAGGCGGGGCAAGCGCCAGGGGAAAACCTGGGTTTTCCCCGAGGCTTGCGTTCTAAATCCCGATTGGAGCATAAGCGGGGTTTCTTGATGAACCTTCTTTCCCAAAGAAGGTTCGTTGCAAATCCCGATTGGAGCGCTGCGGCTGCGCCCCAACCACGCATATTTATATAAGATGCGCATTAAACAGTCATTAGACAGCCAACAGGGTGATTGTTGAATGAACGTTAATTTGGGTGCGCCCTATGAGGCGATAATCGAGAAGTGCATAGAGCGCGGTTACGCGGGCAACCAGAGTGAGGTAATCCGGCAGGCGCTGCTCGCCTACGAAAGGGAAATAGACGAGGAAGAAGTCCGCCTCGTAAACAAGGGCGTCGGGTTTGAAATGCAGGAAATCTCCGCGGGCAGGCTCAAAACCGCCGGCATCGGCGAGCTGAAGAAAAAGTACGGCGTAAAGTGAAACCCGTGAAAATAAGTTTCTCCAAGCACGCCGAGGACGAACTCGACCGGATGGACGCGCCGTTGAGGCGCGTTTTCCTGAAACACGCCGAAAAAATCGCGGCAATGCCCCCGAGGCGCCACCTGCGTTTCGGGCTGCCGTTCAACGTCGAGGACGCAACGCGGCAAGCGCGCCTCGTTTACGAAATAAAAGGCGGAAATCTGACGGTATTGCACTGCTTCTCCTCGCACAAGGATTACGAGAAGTGGTACCAGTCATTCAAGTGAACGCCGTGTTGGAAAAAATCTTCGAATTGGACCCCGCCCAGATGCGCCGAAAGGGCAACTGGCTTTGGTGGTGGTGGATTTTCTACTTCGACGAGCCGCGCGACAAGCCAAAACAGGTAATGGTGCTCTGGTCCACCAAGAACGAGAGGAAAATCAACTGCAACGGCTTGGACATCAGCCTCCGCCACGAGTTCATCAAGCGGGACGGCGCGGCATGGAATATTGACGGCGCGGTAGCCGCGTGGTATTACGACGGCAGGCAAATGCGCGAAAATTACCTGCTGAACCACGCTGACGTGCTCGTCGAGGCGAACCGCCTGGGCACGAAGGAGCCGTTCACCGAGTTCAGCCGCGAAAAAAACGGTTTCATGGTCTCGGCGGGAGATTTGCAGTTCCAAATCGGCGAACCGGAAAAAACGGGTTTTTACGCGCCCGACTCGAAGGAATCCGTGTTCTTGAAAAAGTTCTCGTACGACATCTTCAAAATCAACCGCGTGCCCTTCGAGTCCAACGCGGGGCGAGGCACGGCATACTTCCAGCGCGTGCGCATCAACGCGCCCGTCCCGCCCTGGTACTGGGGGCTCTATCACTTCGAAGGCGGCGGGGCCGTGCACTATTACCAGCCGCACTTGGGCGCGAGCGCGCTCACGAACAAGCCGGGAGGGGGCGCGTTCCCCGTAAAAAAACACTTCCAGTTTTGGGACGGCAGGCGGCTGTTCGACAACCGCGCGTGCAGCGTCAGGCGCGTCGGCGGCGGAAACCCCGCGTTCATTGTGGAGAGCGACGGGGCGGCGGGCAAGGCGAAAATGCTCGTTGAATCCTATTCGCACGCCTGCTGGGCTTTCCGCAAAGGCAGGTTAAACCGCCTGGATTACAACGAGTACCCCGCGCTGGTAAAAGAATTCAGCTTCAGGAACGCGTCGGGAAAATGGGCGCTGGACGACTTGGGGCAGGGCAGGGGAAACAGCGAGCACGCCACGGGCTTCCTCTGGTAAACCGCGCTTTTTTAAGCCGCTTTCCGTTCCGTTAATCGTATGAAGGCGCGCAACGAAACGCAGGGCTTGCTGGCTTTGGGCATACTCGCCGGCGTGCTGGTTTTCGCGTTCAACGTGGTGGGTCCCTGGAGCTTCGGGGGATTGCCCGCTGAGGCGGCGTGCGTGCTGCTTTGCTTGTTCGCCTTGTCCTCATTCATGATTGCGCACAGGCAATCGTCCTTCGAGGCGCGCGAGGCGTGGGGCTTTTTCACGGCCGGCTTCGCCGTTTGGGTTGTCCTGGAGTTCCTCGAAATCATGGAGCTGGCGGGTTCCTTCAGCCTGTCCTATCTGGTCGTTCCGGCGTTGACCGTGCCTGCGTACGCGCTGCTGCTGGCGGGCTTGTACAAGGCGTGCCGGGCCGTGCCGAAGCCGCGCACCGCCAACGCGAAGACCGCCGCGGCATTGTTGACCGCAGTGGCCGCGGGAGCGGTGCTAGCGGGCATGCTTTACTACGGCAAGCTTGACGCGCTGGACTGGTTTTACGCAATCGCGAACGTCGCCTTGGCGGGCTGGAGCATTTACGCGCTCACCGCCTGCCTGGAGAACGGCGAGACGGACGCGCCTTTCAAGCTGTTGGGCGCGGGGCTGCTGCTGCTCGCAATGCACTCGGAAGTGCTGGAATTGACGCGCAACGGCTCCGGCGCATACCCGCACATGGTTTACGCCTTTGACGGCATCCGGTTCCTCGGCTACCTGTTCCTGATTTGGGCCGGCGAAAGGCAGGCGAAGCTGGGTGCATAGCAAACGATTTAAGACGCGCGCCGCGTTAACTAAACCATGAAAATCAACCCGTGGGGCAGCGAGCTCATCAAGGACTACGAGCCCTTGTTCAACGAGTTCGGGCTCCAGCACGTCACGGACGAAATGCGCGAACGCTTCGAAAAGAACCGCGAGTTCCGCCGCGGCATCGTGTTCGCCCACCGCGGGTTCGACGATTACGTCAAGGCGGCGGACGAGGGCAAGCGCGTAGCCGTAATGAGCGGAATCAAGCCGTCAAGCGAATTCCACTTGGGCAGCAAGCTCACCGCCGAAGAGATAATTTTCATGCAAAAAGAGTTCGGCGCAACCGCGTTCTACGCGGTCGCGGACAACGAGGCGCTGGCGGACAACGGCATGGGCTACGAGGAAACGGCTCCGCTCGCGGTTAGCAACGTCGCCGACTTGCTCGCGCTGGGCTTGGACCCGGACAACGCCTTCGTTTACAAGCAAAGCACTTGCCTGCCCGTGCTGAATTTCGCGCAGCTGGCGGCTCGGCGCACCACGATGGCAACGCTCGAGGCGCTGTACGGCCACCAGAACCTTTCGCTTTACCTCGCGGTGCTCACGCAGGCGGGCGACATACTCCAGCCGCTGTTCAAGGAGAACGGCTTCGAACGCGTCGTGGTTCCAGTTGGCGTCGACCAGGACCCGCACATCCGCTTTTCCCGCGACCTCGCCGCAAAACTGGGTTACCCGCTGCCCGCCGCGGCGTTCCACCGCTTCTTCCGCGCGCTGAACGGCGAGACGAAAATGAGCAAGCGCGACCCGGACAGCATGCTCTCGTTGAGCGACTCTGCCGACGACGTGAAGCGCAAGGTTTCAAAGGCGCTGACGGGCGGCAGGAGCACGGTTGAAGAGCAGAAGAAGCTGGGCGCGGAGTGGCGCAAGTGCGTGGTTTACGAGCTGATGTTCTACCACTTCGAGGACGACGACAAGGAACTGGAGAAAATCCGCACGCAATGCGAGACGGGAAAAATAATGTGCGGCGAGTGCAAGCTCAAGCGCATCAAGAAGATTCAGGATTATTTGAAGAAGCACCAGGAAAAGAAGAAGAAACTAATGCCTAAGGCGGAAGAGCTGCTGGAAGAGCGCGCCTGCGGAATGGAGGCGGACTGAAATGCCGAAAGAAATGGCGGAATTCTTGCACGATTACGCGCTCGGGAAACCGAAAACCGAGAAGTTGCCGAACAGCAGCACGCAATTGGTCTTGCAGGTAAAAAGGATGAAGCAGGAACTCGTCAAGGACGGCGTGAGCGCCATACTGCGGGATAGGGAACTCATCAAGAAAATGGAGCTTGAAGTCAGCAGGGGCGAGTTGCGCATTGAAGCGCACACGCCCGAAGCCGAAGCTTACCTGATTCAGGTAAAAAAGGCCCTGCTTGCCCGCATGGCGGTCAACGGCTCGCGTTAGCTATTTCCACGAGGGTTATCTCGAACTCTAGGGCTTCGCCCGCGAGCGGGTGGTTGCAGTCCGCGGTGAAAGTCGAGTTGCTCACGTTCAAGACCATGCAGTTGGCGCCGCCGAACTGTTCGAGGAGCCACTGCCCCGCGTGCAGGGACTCGCCGCCGTACACCAGGTCGCTCTTGTTGGCGACGAACACGAGCGAATCGTTGTGAACGCCGAATCCCTCGGCCGCGGGAACCGTCGCGATTTTGAACTCGCCTTGCGACATGCCAAGCACCGCGCCCTCCAAGCCGACGGGTATAACCTTGCCGGCGCCCACGGTAAATTTGAGGGGTTCGTAAACTTCCCGTTCGCGCAAACCCGCCTTGAGGGCGACCTCGCGAATGGTCGATTCGAATACGAAGCCGTCGGAAGCGCGCTTTGCCGTGTAGTCGATGCGCACCGTGTCGTTGAGCGCAACCTTGCGCATTGCGGGCGAAGGCGTCGCGCTCGGCTGGACTCCCGTCTGGACGCAACCCGCCAGCAGCACGAAAGCCACGGCAAGCAGGAACAATTTTTTCATGACGCAATTACCGCACCAACGCCTTTAATCCTTTTTGGAAGCGGGGGCTTTGCTCCTGAAGGTGCTTCCTAAATGACGATTAGGAGCCGGTCGGCGAGTTTAGGAGCAGGGCGCAAAACAAGAGTAATTAAAAAACGCAGCCGTAAGGGGGATATGGGCATTTTAGACTGGGCGGAAAAAATGAGGCGATGGGGGAAATGAACAAGTGGATTTTGGCGGGCGTAGTTCTCGGCGTGCTGGCTGGCGTGGCAATATTGGTATGGCTGGGTGTGTTGAATTATGACTTCTTCCCCTTCTGACAGTTTAGGAGCAACTTTCGGACTTTAGGAGCAGGTTAGGCTTTAGGAGCAAAGCCGAAGCGGGGCAAGGGTTAAAATAACGCGGCGGGCTTGAGTTTGATTTGGTGGGAGTCTGATGCCTGAAACCGGTTTGCACGTCGAATTGCTTTACAACACGCCCGAGCCCGAGAAGGCGTGCGCCGCCGCCGCGAGGCAATGCTACAGCACGCGCGGGGCAAGCGAACTCATGGACGCGCTCACCGACGAGGAGGCAACGCGCCTGATTAGGCAGGTAGTCAAGAGCGGGCACCACTCGGTGCTTGAGCACGCGTCGTTCACCTTCGCCGCGGAAGGAATAAGCCGCGCTTGCACGCACCAGCTCGTGCGCCACCGCCTTGCTTCTTATTCCCAGCAGAGCCAGCGCTACGTGAAAGCCAAGGACTTCAACTACATCGTGCCCGCGAGCGTGAAGGCGAAGGGCAAGGAAAAGCAGTTTACCGACTTCATGGCTGCTGCGGCCGCGCTTTACGCGGAATTGGGCGAAGCGGGCGTGGACAAGGAGGACGCGCGCTTCGTGCTGCCGAACGCGTGCGAAACCAAGATAGTCATAACCATGAACTGCCGCGAGCTGCTGCACTTCTTCGAAAAGCGCACCTGCACGCGCGCCCAATGGGAAATACGCGCGTTGGCGAACGAGATGCTCAAGCTGTGCAAGGAGAAGGCGCCCGTGATTTTCGGGGACGCCGGCGCGGCGTGCGTCAGCCGCCTGGAATGCCGCGAAGGCAAGATGTCGTGCGGCAGGTGGAAATCGATAAAGGGCGCGAGGCTCGTGGAATGAGGGACGCGGAAGTCGCCAAGTGCATCGCGGCGGAAAAAAGGCGCCAGAACGAAGTCCTCGAATTGATTCCCAGCGAGAATCTGGCTTCGCTGGACGTGCTGGAAGCGCTGGGAAGCGTTTTCAACAACAAGTACTCGGAAGGCTACCCCGGCAGGCGTTACTACGGCGGGAACGAGTTTACCGATGCCGTGGAAACGCTTGCAGTCGAGCGGGCGAAGCTGCTGTTCGGCGCCGAGCACGCCAACGTGCAGCCCTATTCGGGCAGCCCCGCCAACCTGGAAGTTTACTTCGCCTTGCTCGAATTCGGCGACAAGGTCATGGGCATGTCGCTCGCCGAAGGCGGGCACTTGACGCACGGGCACAAGGTCAACTTTTCCGGGCGCGCCTACAATTTCGTCCAGTACGGCGTGCGCCGCGAGGACGAGTTGCTCGATTACGACGAAATCCGCCGCGTTGCCGAGCGGGAAAAGCCGAAGCTTTTGCTTTCGGGCGCGACCGCGTACCCGCGCGAGATTGACTTCAAGGAGTTCGCGGAAATCGCGAAGGATTGCGGGGCAACGAGCATGGTTGACATGGCGCACGTAGCTGGGCTGGTGGCCGGCGGCGTTCACGTTTCGCCGTTCCCGGAAACCGACGTTGTCACGACTACCACTCACAAGACGCTGCGCGGGCCGCGCGGCGCCATGATTTTGTGCAAGCGGGCGTTCGCGGAACGCATCGACAAGGCGGTGTTTCCCGGATTGCAGGGCGGGCCGCACGAGCACGCCATCGCAGCCAAAGCGGTGTGCTTCGGCGAAGCCTTGAAGCCGGAATTCAAGGATTACGCGCGGCAAGTCGTTAAGAACGCCAAGGTGCTTGCCGAGGAATTGCAAAATCGCGGTTTGCGGCTCGTGAGCGGCGGAACGGATACGCACCTCATACTCGTGGACTTGACGGACAAAAAAATGCCGGGCAAAACCGCGGAAACCGCATTGGACAAGGCAGGCATAACCGTGAACAAGAATATGATTCCGTTTGACGTGCGCAAGCCGTGGGACCCGTCGGGCATCCGCCTCGGCACGCCCGTGCTTACGACGCGCGGCATGAAAGAGCAGGAAATGCGCGTTGTCGGCGAACTGATTTGCCGCGCGATTGACTCGCACGAGGACGGCGCGGAGCTCGCGAAAATCAAGGGCGACGTAACCGAATTGTGCCAGCAATTCGCGTTTTATTAAGAAGCCCCGCCGACAAGTAGTATTGCGAGGGCCTATAGCTCAGCCTGGACAGAGCGACTGGCTTCTAACCAGTAGGTCCTGGGTTCAAATCCCAGTAGGCCCG
>PFPF01000064.1:0-11205 GCA_002792915.1 Candidatus Micrarchaeota archaeon CG_4_10_14_0_2_um_filter_60_11
AGTCGAAGCGTCGGGCGCGTTCACCAAGCGCCAGGACGCGCTTAAGCACGTAACCGCCGGGGCGAAGCGCATCCTGCTGACCGCGCCCGGCAAGGAAGCCGACGCGACCATCGTGCCCGGAATCAACGATTCCGCGCTCAAAAAGAAAAACCAGGTAATTTCAATGGCTTCCTGCACTACGAACTGCCTCGCGCCCATGTGTAAGGTTCTGCTGGACAACGGCTTCGGAATAAACAAGGGCTTCATGACCACCGTGCACGCGTACACGGGCGACCAGCGCCTCTTGGACACCGAGCACAAGGATTTGCGCCGCGCGCGCGCAGCGGCGCTGAATATCATCCCGACAACCACGGGTGCGGCGAGCAGCATCGGGCTCGTGCTGCCCGAATTGGCGGGAAAGCTGGACGGACTTTCCATACGCGTTCCCACGCCCGACTCTTCCCTCGTCGACTTGACCTTGGAGTTGGCGCGCCCTTCCGGCGCCGCGGAAATAAACGCGGCGTTCAAAAAGGCAGCTTCGGGCAGCCTGAAGGCAATCCTAGATTACTCCGAGGACCCGCTGGTTTCCTCGGACATAACCGGCAACCCCGCGTCGTGCGTGTTCGACTCGCTGGAAACGCGCGTGCTCGGCGGCAAAGGCAATTTCGCCAAAATTTTAGGCTGGTACGACAACGAGTGGGGCTACTCGAACCGTCTGGTGGACGCGTGCAAGCTCGTGGCGAGGCTGTGAAATGAAAAGTTTCGAGGCGCTCGACGCGCGGGGAAAGGCAGTCCTGCTTCGCGTTGACTTGAACACTTCCCTTGTGAACGGCGAGCCACAGGACTCCCCGCGCTTCACGCAGGCGGGCGAAGTCATCCGCCTGCTGGCAAGGCGCGGCGCGAAAGTAGTTGTAATCGCGCACCAAGGCCGCCCCGGAGGCGACGACTTCTCGAGCCTCGAGAAGCACGCCGTCCTGCTTTCCAGGCACGCCAAGAAAAAAGTCAAGTTCGTTCCCGACTTGTTCAGCCCAACAACGCTCGAAAAAATCCGCGGCCTCGGCGAAGGCAAAATCCTGCTCCTGGAAAATTCGCGCTTTTATTCGGAAGAGTCCGCCGAAGGCATCGACTATTCCAAGACTCTTCTCGTCAAGAGTCTGTCTTCGGTTGCCGACTGCTTCGTCAACGACGCCTTTTCGGCAAGCCACCGTTCGCAGGCGACTGTCACGGGTTTTCCGCAGCTGCTTCCTTCGTACGCGGGTCCGCACTTGGCGGAAGAGGTGGATTTCCTTTCGCGCCTGCGCGATTCGGCGGAGAAGCCCGTGGTTTACTGCCTGGGCGGCGCGAAAGTCGCGGAGTGCTTCAACGTCGCTGAGTACGCATTTTCAAACGGCGCGGCGCAGTCGCTGCTCGCTTCGGGGGTCTTCGGTGAACTGCTGTTCCTCGCATCCGGCAAGGATTTGGGTTTGAAGCGCGAGTGGCTCGAAAAGAAGGGTTTCCTCAAGCACTCGGAGCGCGCGCGGCGCTTGTGGGACGGCCACAAGGACGACATCGCCCTGCCTATTGATTTCGCGTTCGCGGACGACGAGGGTTTTCGCGTGGAAACGCGCGACGCCTCTACCGCGCCCAAGCCCGTGTTCGACATTGGCGGCGAAACCTTGAATTTATTCAAGCGTTACCTGAAGGACGCGAAGACGGTCTTCGTCAAGGGCCCGGCGGGGCGGTACGAAGAGCCCCCCTTCGAGTTGGGCACGAAGACGCTGTTCAAGCTGGTGTCGTCATCAAAAGCGTTCACCGTGGTCGGAGGCGGGGATTCGGGCGCCGCGCTGGAGAAATTGGGGTTCAAGGAGAAAGACTTCGGCCACGTGTGCACCGCGGGCGGCGCCATGCTGGACTTTTTGACGGGTAAGGAGCTGCCCGGCCTGGTTGCGCTGGAAAACAACGCAATAGAGCCGAAGCAAAAGCCGGATTCCGAAGTTGCAGGCGCCGAAGCGGCAGGCTCCGCAGTGGCGGGTGTCGAAGCGTCCGGCGCCGAAACAGTTTGATTTGTTTTTGGCTTCGCGGCTTGCCGGCTTATTTTTTGTTTTTGTTCTTCGCGGCGCGTTTTTTGCTTTCAACAACGGGCGCGAACTCGAAGCGCAGCCCGCCCGCGCGCCTCGCGATGAAGTTGTAAACTCCCGCCGCAACCGCGCCCGCGCACGCGCCGAGCACTCCGAAAACCAGCGGGAAAGTCACGATTGCCGCCAAGCCGATAGGGCCCTCCAGGCCGCGGAGCGTCGCGTACGGCTGGCTGCCCGTACCCACGAGGAATTGCATGGCGATTACGACCGCCAAGCCGTAAAGGAAGCCTAACGCCGCGCCGGCCAAGCCGAACACGCGCGCCGCCGCGCCCTTGCCTACGCGCTTCAATTCGAACATTTTTAACCCAATGATTCCGGCAAGCGCGCAATAAAAACCCGCCTGCGGCAGCGCAAGCGTTTAATAGAATCGTTTGCCCAATCAATCATGGCAACCCCCTTCGATTATGAGCTCACGGAGCTGCACACGCACGTGGGCGGCGCGGTTTCTCCCGAAATAATGTGGTCGCTCGCGCACTCGCAGGGCATCAAGATCAGGGGCAAGGATTACTGGGCTTTCGTCGACTCGATTACGGTCAGGCCCGGCGAAATAAAAGGAATCAACGACTACCTCGACCTGTTCAACGTCACCGAGCTCATCCAGTCGTCTCCCGAGGGGATGGAGGAGAGCTGCCGCTCCATCGTGGGCGGCGCCTACCGCAAGAACCTGATTACGCGCATGGAGCTTCGCTTCAACCCCATGCTGCGCAACCGCGGCGGTGAAAGGGATTTGGACCACATCATTTCCGCGGCAATACGCGGCACCGAGCGCGCGATGCTCGAGTACCCCGTAAGCGCGGGCATCCTGCTCATGCTCGACCGCCGCTTCCCGCTCGGGCAGAACGCGATAATCGTGGACAAGGCAATCAAGTACAAGAACCGGGGCGTGGTTGGCATAGACTTGGGCGGGCCCGACTCGCCGGGCTTCAAAGTCAAGGATTACGCCGAGTTGTACGCGAAGGCTGGGCGCGCGGGTTTGGGCACTACGATTCACGCGGGCGAAACTGACGCGAACGCGCACGAAGTCGCAACCGCGGTTGAAGAGCTGGGCGTGAGCCGCATGGGCCACGGCGTAAAAGCCGCGTGGGATGAAAAAGCGCTGAAGCTGCTGCGCGACCGAGGCGTCACGCTGGAGTTGTGTCCCACTTCCAACTTGAACACGAACGTGGTGCGCGGCGTTGGCGAGCTGAAGTTCGTGGTGGACAAGCTGCTGGAAGCGGAAGTAAAGTTCGCCGTAAACACGGATGGCCCCGAAATGCTGTGCACGAGCCTGCGGAAAGAGCGCGATTTGCTCAAGCGCGAAGGAATAATGGACGACGAACAGCTATTGCAAACCGAGGATTGGGCGCGGCAGGCGTGCTTCGTCAAGTAAATAAACCCCGCGCGTTTTCTGGCTTCATGGCAAAACGCGAAAAACTACAGCCGCCCGCTGAAGTGGGCTTGGGCGCGGAGCGCATGACCCCGCGCTTCAGGATGCCCGCGAGCGAGCGCGAGTTCGTGGAGGGCGTGCAGTCACTCGGCTTGTTTTCCGCGTTCCGCGGCTTGAAGCGCCGCAACCAGCTATTGTTCGGCATCGTAATCAGCGCGGCGTTGATTTTGTACTGGCGCGGGTTGTGGTGGCTTTACGACCTGTTCTGGGAGTACTTCCTTCCCGAGCACCGACTGTTCGCCGCGGTTGCCAGCGTAACCCTAGGGCTAGTGATACTCGTCGGCTCCGACTACGCCGTCGAGCAGCTGTCGCGCAGCTGAATTATTTTTAATATTTTTTTAAAATCGTTGGTTTCAAAGTCGCCGTGCGCGCCCTTGTCGGGCCTGAACGCGATAGTCTTTATGCCAAGCTTACGCGCGCCGTCCAGTTCGTCCTTAGCGTGTCCAATGAAAACCGCCTCGCAAGGCTTTGCATTGAAGCGGCGGAGCACGGCTTGGAACGCCTTGCGTGCGGGCTTTTCCACGCCGATTTCACTCGAACAATAAACCGCGTCCACGCGCGCCCCCCACCTTTTCAATATTCTCTTCTTGAACGTGGCGGAGTAAACAGAGTCCGACAATACGGCGGTCTTGAAACCTTCCCGCTTGAGGCGCGCCAGCGTTTCCACTACGCCGGGATACGGCTTGGCGCGCGTCAAATGATAGCGTTCGCAGTGTTTCACCCAGTTGCGCGCGTCCTTCCGGGTTTTTCCAAGCGCCTTGAAGGTGCGCGCTTGCGCTTCCCCGAAAGAAATTTTTCCGCTTGAAGCGAGGCGTTTTACTTTCTTCCAGGCGCGGTCATGCTCGGCCGGGTTGATGCCCCTACTTTTTTGGAAGGGTTCGGCGAATGCGTGAAACGTTTCGCTTATGCCTGGCGTGAGGACGCCCCCATAATCGAAGAACACGACCTTGACTTTTCCCTTCATTTTCCCGCCCAATGAGTTTTAAGTGCAGGGGAAGGGATTCTCACGGCCTTTCTTTTCGTCGACGTTTTCTTTCCGCGAAAGAAAAGGTCGGTTTGAACCCTTGAACCCCTGAGGGAATGGATAACGCACCGGAGCCCGGCGTGGCCGGCCAACGACCTTGAGTCCATCGCATTTGACCAGTCTTTGCTACCCCTGCACTCTCTTTTAAAACGCCGCCCGCGTTTAATATGCATTATGTTCTGCCGCGTGCACGAGCGCTTCGAAGCCGACGGTTCCGTCACGCGCGTTGCCGCCGTCTGCGATGCCAAGCTGCTCGGCAAGAAGTTCGAGTCCGGCGGACGCGTGTTGGACTTGAAGGTCCACCGCTCGTTTTACGAGGGCAAGCGCGCGAGCGCGAAGGAAGTGCTCGAGTTGCTCGGCGGCTGCAAGAGCGCCAACCTGGTCGGCGAAAAGGCGGTAGCGTGCGGCAAGAAGGCGTTCGGCCGCGCGCCGTCGTACAAAATCAAGGGAGTTCCGGTGTTGTTGGTGTTCAAGGCTTAGCGTGGCGCGTTTTTGTTCATTTCGCTTTTTCCTCGGTCAGTTCCGCGAGAATCCTGCTCGCGTAACCCGTCTTGAAGCGAAGGCTCGCGGCGCGTTCGTGCCCGCCGCCCGACTCGACCGCGTGCGGGAATTTTTCCTTCAGCGTTGCAATCACTTCGTTCGCCTTGAATCCCGCTTCGTGCGCCTTCATCGACACGCGGAACAGCGCGGTCGTGTCGCCGTAGCCCACGCTTACCGCTTTTTCATCCTCGCGCGGGCGCGCGAGCGCGTTGAGCACCTTGCCCTTGGACGGATAGCCGCCTTTTTCCAAATAGTCCAAATTCGTCAAATAGAAAGTGACGCCGTTGCCTTGCTTGACGCGCGTGTTCTTGGCTGCCTCTTCCAGCGACTTTTCCAGCAGGGCGGCAGCCCGGCGGTAGTGCATTTCCAACAGCGCGGGGTTGGCCGCGGCTTTTTCGTAATCGCCGATTTTCGCGTCCTTGTTCGTAATCGCCAGGTAGTCGATTGCAACTGGTTCGTGCTCGTCGTCGCCCCTGCGGAGTTCCGAGTGGTCGGATTGGAGCGCCCACCACGCGATTCGCTCGTCCGCGAAGCCGACGATTTTTTTGGCGAGCTCGAGGCAGAGCAGGCCCGTGACATGCTTCGAGTCGCCTTTCGCGGCGTGCGGGGAGACGAAGACGTCGGCGTTGACGGCGGCGGCGTGCGGGTGGTGGTCGATTATGATTATCTTGAAGCCGCTTTCGCGCAGCTCGCGAAGCTGTGCGGAACTTTCCTCGTTGGCTCCGTGGTCGAGCAGCACGAGCAGCGGCTTCTTCGGGTAGTTGCGCCCGTCATCCGCGTCGCGTTCCGCGTCCCTGCGGCCGTAAACCGCGGAGTCCGCCTGCTTGAACGAGGCGCGCATCTGAATCGCGTGCTTGGTTGCGTAAGTTTCCAGCGCCTTTTTCAGGAGCAGCGCCGAGGCTACGCCGTCGCAGTCGTCGTGGAAGCGCACGATTAGGGGCGTCATTTCCAGCAGGCTGCGCTCCAAAAATTCCGCGGCTTTCGCCAAACCGCCTTCAAGCGAGCGCATGCCCTCGTCGTTGACCAGAAGCGGGCAGTCGTGCAATTCGAGGTTTTTTTGGATGAAGCCTTCAACGGATTTTTTTGTTTCTTCCAGTTCAACTCCTTCTAGCTTGTCCAGCCCTCCGTCCACCCAGTCGCCGACCGCGACGCGCTTCCCGCTTTCCTCGGTTTCAACGATTCCGTTCGCGGTGAGCAGCCAGTGCCTGGGCGCGGTGGAAACCGTCGAATAAACTATTTTGCCGTTCATTTCGCAAGGTTAAAGAACGCGCCGCAAAAAAAGGCTTTGGAATATGGACAAGCTCTTCGCCGCGTCGGTCGCCCTGCTTTTGCTGTCGTTCGCGGGCGCTTACTGGCTCGCCGGCCAGCCCGGCTCGCAATTCTCGTTCCAGCCGCCTTACGCGTTCGCAGTCGGCGACCCGCTCTCAATGGTGACCGCCTTCGCGTTCGCGTTCCTGTTCTCGCTATTGTTCTTCGGCTATTCCGCCCCGCTCGCGATGACTTTCGAGGGCGTCAAGTACGGCTACCTGTACGCGCGCGGGGGCATGCCTTTCTTCGACTTGTTCTTCGCCGTTCCAGCCGTGTTCGCGTGCTACGCCGCAATCCTGCTGGGCAGGAGCGCGTGGGACGACTTCAAGGGGACTGGTTCTCTCTTTAAAGGTTGGCGGAGGGCGTTCAAGTACTTCATGGCTGGAGCCGTTCTGCTCGGATTCCTGCTGTTGGCGAGGCGGTTCTTCTGATTCCTTTCCTGCCGCTGCTGGACGTTTTGGATACGCTGAACGAGCTGAGCTTCGTAATCCGCGTGCTCGTCTTTTCTTACGTGCTGTTCTGGCTGTACATCACCTTCCGCGACTCGCAGGCGCTCTTCGGCCTGGCGACCATAGCGATGGGCTACATACTCTTCCTGCACGGCATCTCGGTCGTGCTCGTGGTCTGCTTCTTCGTGTTCTTCGTGATGTTCGGCAGCCACCTGCAAATGCTCATGCTGTTCGGCTTGATGCCGCTGCTCGGCCTGCAGCACGGCGGTCACCGTTTTTACAACCCGGAAAAGGAGCGGAAAGTCATGCAGGATGCGCAGGCAAAGCTCGGGCGCGGCGAGCAAATCACGCAGTACGAGGAGTACGTGATGCAGCAGAACGGCGCGGGCATGGCGAGCGGGCAGGCCGAAGAGGAAATGGCGCGCCGCAGGATGGGTGGCTAGATGTTCGAAGACGTGCTCACGATTCTCTCGTACACCTGGTGGATTTGGCTGTTCATCGTGGGCTGGTGGTATTACGCCTGGGCGAGGGAACATCTGGCGTTCTCGCCGCTGCTGACGCTCGTGGTCGGCGGCATACTCGTCTACTACCTGGTCTTGGAGCACCCCCTGCTGGGCTCGCTGGGCATGGTCGGCTGGATACTGATGACTTCGGGCATCCTGTACCTCGTTCCGGTGGTTGGCCAGCTGTGGAACACGTTCTTGCCAACGCTCCCGAAAAAAAAGGAGGTCGACGGATATGGCTATTAGGAAGCGAATGGGCGAAGTGGCGGACTTGTATTCGCAAGTCCAGGAGAAGCGCGCGCGCCAGTTCAACTGGCAGTGGCGGCTCTTCGTGGTCCTAGTCGCAGTCGCCGCCATGCTCGTGGTCAACGACTACCTGACGGGCAAGTACTCGCAAGTCTTCCAGAGCGACTCGCTGGGCGTGTTCGTGCTTTCCGACAAGCTGTTCTACTGGTTCGCCACGGGCTTCCTGTGCGGCGTGCTCGCGCTCGCGATGATGAACGAGGGCGAGGTGTTTTCGGCCCTTTGGCGCGTTGCCCGCGACTTCGAGAGGCAGGCCGAGGAGACTGTGGGAGTGCGTCCCGCGAAGCGGCGGGTTGCCAAGCGGCGGAAATAGCGTTTAAAACCCCGCTTGCGTCAATAGTAACCATACATGTTCCCGGCTCTCCTGGATTTCGGCGAGGCCTTCGGGCTCGTAGTGCTGGTAATCGTATTCATAATGCTCTACAAGCTCTTCTACCCGGGCATAGTTTCCTCGCAGCTCGTGGCCTTCGTCGTGGTCGCAATAATCACCTTCACGGTGGTCATCCCCTACCCCTGGTTCAAGTACCTGATGTTCGTGTTCCTGTTCATGTACGGCTTCTTCTGGACTTTCAAGCCGTACAAGTGGTGACAAAATGCATTGGTTCGTGGTGGTCGTGCTTTTGGCGGTCGCAGTGCTGTTCGCCGAAAGCGGCGCGTTCTTCGTCGCGTTCCTGGCAATCGTCGCGCTGTTCCTTTACGCCGCGGCGCAAAGGCAGCCCGCTCCTTCGGGGCAATTCGTGGGCTACACCAACGACGGCAGGCCAATAGTCGTCAAGTCCAGCGCCGCGAAGATTCCGGCGACCATCAGGGTCAAAGTCAAGGACCCCTGGGGTAACACGACCTCGTACGAGGATTTCGCGCGCGGTGCGGGCGAGATGGCAAACACCTTCTTCGGCACGCTTTACCGCGTTGTCACGGGCGAGCACGATGAGGCCGGCACCGAGCAGGACGAGTCGGCGAGGGGCGGCTGAAATGGACTTCACTTTCCTGTTCATCGTGATTCTGATGCTGCTTGCAATCAAGAGCGAGTTGAACATCGTCGCGTTCGGCTTGTTCGCGCTCCTGTTGTTCACCGCGAAGAGCAAGTACCTCATAATCGCCGCGCTGGTCGGGCTGGCGCTGATTCTCGCGGTCGGTTACCTGAACTTGGGCGACTACCAGATGCCCGCGATAGTCGGCGCGCTTTTCGTCGTGGTCCTGCTCATCGCGAGGAAGGAAAGCGACCAGCCGGCCGGCGGCGCGTACGGCGGTGGCGGCGGGGGGATGTTCGGTTGAACCTGCTCGCCGCAATAGCCCTCGTTTTGATGGCATTCGTTTTCGAAAGCATGGGCCTCGCGTTCTTCTCGTTCCTTTGCCTGGTTGCAGCGGTACTGGCCACATTGGCGCAGCTCGCGTCCGGTAAAACCGAAGCCAAGAGCCAGGTTTACGAGCAGGGCGGCGCGGTAGTCGTGGAAAACAAGGGCCCGGAAATCCCGCCCCTGATAAAGGTCAAGATAAAGCGCAACTGGAAGGACAACGAGGAGTACGAGGACCAGTTCGCGGCGATGGGCGAAACGCTGGACACGATGGGGCGCTCGGTGGCGCGCCTGTTTTTCGGCAAGAAAAAGAAGGAAAAAACGGCGTAGCAAATGGAGTCGCTCAAGCTGTCGGTTTTCGCGCTGGCAGTGCTCGCGTTCGTATTCCAAGTCGAATGGCTCGCCTATTCGCTGGTCGCCATCCTGCTGGGGCTGCTGTACTTCAATTACGCGCCGAAAAGGCGCGCAGCAAAGCAGCGCGCAGCCGCCCCTGCGCGTGCAAGCCGCGAGCCCGTGATAATCCAGTCCAACCCGGACACTACCGCGTACGACTTCGTGACCGGCCTGGTAAACGGCATCGTGAACAGCCCGCCGCCAAAGAAGTAAAACAAACCTTTTTAAATTAGTAACTACTCAACAGTAGTGTATGTCGTTGGATGGCGAGGCGCTTGTGTTACTGCTATTCATTTTTGCCACCCTGTTCGTGTCGGGGACGGGCTACGGTTACGGCGACTTCGCCCCGCTGCACGCGGTTTCCGCGCTGGTTTCCATTCCGTTCATGGTGTTCGCGGGATTGGGCGGCGGGCTGATAGGCCTGCTGCTCGGCTTCGCGCTGCTCATGTGGTTTGGCGACAAGCTGGGCGAGGGCGCAATCATGGTCGCGTTCTTCGCGTTCACCGTGATTTTGCTTACTTGATTTTGGCGAGGAGCGCCTGGTTGGCCTCTAGAATCTTCTTGTTCAAGTCCTGAATCGCCTTGAGGCGCGCGAGCACGTCGTCCACTTTGCGTTCCAGCTCTTCCGTGTTCAGCTGCTTGGTTTCCGTGAACAGGCCGTTCGCCCCAGCGGATTCGAACTTCAGCTCTTTCTCGTCGCCTTCCTTGCCAACGGCGGTCATCATGAAGCCGGCGGGTTCATCCTGCTTTGGCTTGCCAGCAGGTCCTTCCCCCTCGGGTTTGGCTTCTCCCGCGACCTGGCGTATCACTTCATCCGAGTTAGCGAAGCCCAGCTCGTCCAGATTCGCGCGAATCTGGTCCCCGTTCAAGCCCTGTTCGAGCATCTTTTTCACGATGTCCTTGACGCCAGCCATACGACGCTTAGCCAGCGGGCGTTTAAATAAGTTATTTTAAAGCCGCCGCGGTATTCCTTTTACATGGAATTCGACCTGCCCCTCGGCCCCTGGAAGCAACTCTTCTCCGCCCAGTGGGACGGCCACCCCGTCAGCCTGCAGGAAAACCGCGAGGGCTACCTGTTGCTGCTTCTCTTCGAAGAGGACGCGGGCAAGACAACCGGCGCAGTGGCGCTGCTATCCAAGGCGTTCGCGTTCAAGGGCGACCCAAGCAAAGCGCTGGCAGCCGCGGACGCGGTGTTCATCAAGAAAGCCGTCGAGGCGACGCACTCGTTCGCGCTCGTGCAGGCAAGGCCGCGTTACGCCGCTTTCGAGCAAGAAGCGCTTGCCCAAGCGGTGCGCGAAGCCTACTCCGAGATTTCAGGCGCCACGCTGGCGGGCATCGAGGCCAAACAGCTGGGCGACGCCTCACCCGAGGAGCGCGATGCCTTGCTGGGCGACCCCTTCTCGCTGTTCTCGGTTTCCGCGCATTCGCTCGCAAAGCCAAAGCAACGCACCGCGTTCGGCTCCTCTTCGTTGGGCAAGCCCGTTTTCGCGGACGGCTATTCGCTTTACGCCGTTACGGGCGCGGACGAGCGGGAGCGCTTCAACTATTTGCGCCTGCTCGCGGAGGACGCGTTGCTCGAGGGCGCGAACGTCCTCGCAATCGACGAGTGCAACGGGAATTGGGCGTTCAAGCAGTTCGACAAGGCCGCGCTGCAGTCCGCCGGCTTCACCGCCGAAGCGCCAAAAATCCAGCGCAAGGATTACGCGCTCGGCAAGGACCTGTTCGTCAATCTCCCCTCGTTGGGCCCCGCGTTCTTCTGCGACTACTACGGCTTCTCCCCGGAAGCAAAGGCCGCCATAGTAAGCCGCGGCGCGCTTCCCGAATCGCTTGAAGAATTGGCGTCGTCGTTCGAGTCCGCCAACGACTTC
>PFPF01000064.1:11218-11541 GCA_002792915.1 Candidatus Micrarchaeota archaeon CG_4_10_14_0_2_um_filter_60_11
CCGCGCGCTGCGTGCGCGTAATACAAAAAGAACTCTCGCCTTTCACGGGCGGAACGCCGCCCGCGGAATTGCAGTCGTTCTCGGAAGGCGGCGCGTCTCGCCTTTACGCGGTTGACGCCTCGCAGGCGCCCTCGCTCGCCGCGTTTGCGTTGCTCTCGAAACTCGCGGCTGCGAAAGCAAAACCTTTGCCGCTCGTAATAGTCAACCTTTCGGACAGGCGCGTGCATCCTTCGCTTGCCGCGCTCCTCGCCGGCCTGCCGAAGAAGGGTTACCGCGTTGCCGCGGGCTTGGAGTCGCTTGCCGACGCGGAAGCGTTGGGCGCC
>PFPF01000046.1 GCA_002792915.1 Candidatus Micrarchaeota archaeon CG_4_10_14_0_2_um_filter_60_11
AGCGCTCCGCCTCCCTTGCCCGAACCGTCCATCTTGGTGACTATTACACCCGTAAGCGGCGCGGCGGCGTTGAACTCCTGCGCCTGCTTGCCCGCGACTTGCCCCAAATCCGCGCTGACTACCAGGAACCTCTCGTCGGGCTTGAACGCGTCGTTGACCGCGCGCAGCTCTGCCACCAACTCTTCGTCGAACCCGCTCCTGCCTGCCGAATCCAGGATTATGACGTCGTATTTTCCCTCCAGCTCGGCTATCGCTTGCCGCGCGATTTTCGCCGCGTCCTTTTCGCCCCTGATTCCGAAAAAGCCCGCCTTCGCCTGCTTTGAAAGCTGCTCAAGCTGTTCGAAAGCCGCGGGGCGGTGCACGTCGCACGCAACGACTGCGGCCTTCAAGCCGCGGGACGAATAATAGCGCGCCAGTTTTCCCGCAGCGGTAGTCTTGCCCGCGCCGAACAAACCGCACAAGAGTATCTTGTGCTTGTCGATGCGCGGAACGAACTTTTCCTTGCCCAGGACTTTCTGCAATTCTTCAAAAACGACTTTTGCCACGTGCTCGCGCACGCCCAAGCCGGGCAACGGCTTTTCGTTCAACGCGCGGCGCTCGATTTCCTTGGTCAGCTGGAAGACCAGGCGCACGTTCACGTCGTTCGTGATGAGCGTGCGCTGGAGGTCGCGCGTCAGCTCCTTGACCGCCGCCTCGTCCACCATCGTGGCGCCCGTTACGCGGGCCAGCGCCTTGCGTATTCCGGCTCCCAAGTCCATAAGCTAAAATAACACCCGTCAAAGCTTTTTAATTGGCCACTCGCGGACGCACAAAAACAAGGGCGCGCCTTGAAGCGGCGGCGCACGAAAACCACAACGCCGGCTGCGCGCGCTCAAACGTAGTCCTTGAGCGCCTTGCGCGCCGCGTCGTTGTCCGTGGTCTCGATGGCGAACAGCTTCTCGCTCTTGTCCTGCTTCAGCAGGTACAGGTTCTTCATGTTGATGCCGTTGTCAGACAATATGCGCGCGACGCGGGCGAGCTTGCCCGGCTTGTCGTCCACGCGGATGACCAGGATGGCGGAGTCCATGACTTCGAAGCCCGCGCCCTTGAGCGCCGCCTTGGCCTTGGCGGGCGACTCGGTGTAAAGCCGCAGTATCGCGGTTCCGCGCGACGCGTCCGCGTGCAACGACTCGATGCGGATTTTCTTCTTTCCGAGGAGTTCGCTTACTTCCGCCAGCAAGCCCACGTGGTCCTTGGTGATTACGGTGAGTTCGTTCATTCCATCAGCCGCCCTGCACCAGGCTCAGGCAGTCCGCCAAGTCCTGCCCCTCAAGCTCCTCGCACATGCTCGCGTCAAGGCCCGGCATTCCGGAAGGCAGCAGCGTTTCCGGCGTCATCGCGGCCAAATCGCACGCCTTTCCCGCGGTCGCGAACTTGGACTCGTCGGGAATCCAGGGGCTGCAGGAATAATCGCTCGCGGGAACGTTCTCGTAAGACGAAACGCCTCCGGATTCGCCGGGCGACGGCGTTGCGGTCGCGCTGGAAACCAGCCACTCGCAGTCCGTGTACGGCCCCACGCGGGACGAGGCGGGCAGCGAAACGTAAACCTTGTCGCCCTTGACTATGGAAACCGTGTCAGAGGAATAGCCCGACGCGTCCGTGCTCGTTTCCATGCGCACCTTGCCGCCGGAGAAATACATCTTGGATTCGCTCGTGAAACCCTCGCCGGTCATCCTGACCGTGCACTCGTAAGGAATGCCCGAGACGAGCAACGCGGTCCAGCCCATCGCAGCCTGCTCGGCTGTTTGGGAAGGCTGCACGCTGGCGATTTGTGAAGGTTGGACGCTTGCGGCGCCGCCAACTGGAGACGGGGTCGCGCCAACTTGTGCCGGCGAGTTGCCAGTGCACCCGAAGAACAGGAGCGAGGCGAACAACAGGACTACTGCGAACTTCTTCAACAAAAACCACCGACGCTAATTCGCACGGCTGGTTTTAAAGCGTTTGGAAGAACGGCAAAAAGCGAATTTCAGGCGCGCTGGCGGCTTCATCCCCAATCAAATAGACGCCCTGCGCGAATTTCTTTTTTGTACCATTTTCTAAACCCGGCCATTTCGGCGGCTGTGGACCAGTTGACGAGCCCCTGGACAGCCGCTTCATCATGCAGGCGTTCCGTGTTCACTCGCCGTTTTCTAATCATTTCCGGAGTGGCTTTGTAAAGAGTGAGCGTTATCTTGTGCAATCGCACCGGCGCTTTTTCTCCGGGAGGCAGAAACGCCTCCACGTAAAGCGGGCCTCGATAAGCCGGGTCTATGCCGCGGCTGGAGGAAAACAGCGCGGCCCCGTCTTGATTTTCCTGCCCGCAATGCAGGTTATCTTGTCGCTTATTACCGCGAACACGTCGCGCGGAATCCTCAGGGGCGTGACTATTCCGAGGGCGAACTCGCCGGGAGCGACTTTCGGTTGTTCGGGAAGGCGCATCGGGAACCCGAAACTGAACTTCGTCCTGGCGACCGGATTTGCGAACAGTTCGCGCAAATAATCTGGGTCGATCGGGCCGCCGGCGCGCGTGTGCAGAGGCACGGTCGCGTTAACAAGATAAAGCTCCACCCTGCCGTCGGGCAGCACCTTGGCGCTCTTAGGAAAAGAATACCACCCAGAAGAAGACCACTTGGGTCTCACCAGTTTCAGGACTTCCTGCCTTGTCAAAGGCACGCGGTTTTTCTCGTGCGGCAGGTTCCTCCCCAGCTCCATTCCCTGCTCCAGCGGGAACTCGTGCGGCCCCCTGTTCGTCAAAACCAGCTCGTTGCGCCCGCGCGCCTCGGCGTGTAAGCCGTAACGCGCGAGTATGCTCCTAAGGCTCACCTCGAAATCGAAATCCGCGGCGTTCCTCAAGCGCGACAGCTTGACCGTAATTGACTCGGACGGTTTTAGCAACACGCTTTCCGCGCCCGTGCCTGTGAATCCGGCTATCCTGCGCGGCATCGAGAAAACCGTTCCGGTTCGCGCCATTTGGCTATTCGGGGGTTCGTCAAAACGCGGCAGGGGATAGCCAATCCTCATTCTGGAATAAGTGTCGAAGCCCGCATAAGGGTCGCCCCACTCCCTCTGTTTCAGACGGTTGCCCTTGAGCGTAGCCACGAAAGCATTTGGCGCAACGCGAATTAAAAACCGCTTGGCTCAGCGCTTCTTGAAAGCGCGCGGCGAAGCAAGGGTTTTGGCTTTTGAAACGGCTTTCGCCTTGGCGGCTGCGATGACCGGCTGCGCCTTCGAGCACTTGGCGGGCGGCAGCGTGATGATGTTCTGGTAAAGCATGCCGAACGGGAATATGGGTTGCAGGCTGCAGCCGTAGGCGTTGATGTAGAGCTGGTAGTTGTATATTACGCGGTCGCCTTCGGGGTTGCCGAAGAGGAAGTTGTTGCCAGGCACCATGTCCTTGTTGCATGCCTGCCCGACTTCCATCTTGTCGTAACAGTAGTCGCCGGAAGCCCAGACAGCGCAGGTTGCGCCGTTGAGGAGCTGAACGTTGATTTTGTGGTCGCTTAGCGGCTGGTAAAATTTCGTAACCTTGACGCAGAACGTGCCGCCCATGGTTATGACCGTCGAGCCGCCCGCGCCCGGAATAAGCTCGTTTACGGCGCAAGAAATGAAGGTTCCTGATTCAATGGGCATTATTGCGGTTCCCAAGCATGAAACTTGGGTCACCGCCGACGCAAGCGCGGCGAACGCGAACAGCAAAACTCCGAAAACCAAACCCTTGTTCAAGCTCAACCAAGCACCTCGATGCGCCTAACGCTTCTTGCCGATTACGAACTGGTAGTATACAAACGCGCCGCTCACCGCGAAGATGGCGAGGATTGCGAGGTAAATCGCGTTCTTGCCCGAAAGCGCGCCCGCGAACAATCCGGTTTGCGGCGCGACCGCGGGTGCGACGGTGAATACGAAAGTCTTCGGCTCGTAACCCGCCTTCAGGACGCTTACCTTCCATTCGCCTTCCTGCGTCGCGTTGGCGGTTATCACGCCGCGCGCGTCAACGGAGTACGAGGAGCCTTCGCCGCTGGGCGAACGGATTTGCACGATTGCGCCCGGCATCGCGTAAACGGTGAGCACGCCGTTCTCGAGCGTCGCGCTCGCGTTCATCTGGAGCGGCACGCCGCGGGGCGGGACTTTCTCGCCCACGCCCACGATGTTCAGGAGCATTGACTGCGTCGAAGTCACGCCCGTTGAAACCGCTTTTACGGTGACGTTGTACGTGTTGCCCGCCTCGTTCAACGGCGGGGAGGCAACGAGGTAAGCTTCCGAAGTCTCGCCTTTTTCGAGCACGAGGAAGTCGGGCTGGATGGAAATCCACTTGGGACCGTCGACGCTGAGTACGTAAGTGCTCTTCAAGAGGCCCGTGTTCGTCACGTTGACTGAAATGAGGGTCGACTCGCATTCCACGAACTCGCCTTGCGACAGCGAGACGCTCGCGGGATAGCACTCCTCCTTGGACTTGAGGGTTATGTCGAGGCTCGCCTTGCCGCTCGAGTTCTGCGAGAGCGAAACCGCGTTGAACACGACCGAGTAAACGCCCGGCGCGGCGTCGCAGGTGTAAACGTGCGGCGTCAGCGTCTTGCGGGTGTTTCCGGCAATCGGCTCCATGGAAACGTTCTGGAATTCCAGCCATTGCGGGGCGTTGGAAACGCCTATGCGGAACGAGTCGTTCAGGTAACCCGTGTTGATTACTTCGACGTTGAACGCCTTGTCCTCGCACTGGCAGACGAGGTCGTCGGAAGCGGCGACGGAAACGTCGTAACAGCGCACGAGTTGCAGCTGCGTCGAGTTCTCGCTTTGCGAGTACTCGGAAACCGCGGTTAAGGTGGGTGAATAGTTGCCGTCGGCGATGCCCGGCGTTATCACGAGGCCGATTGTCCTGGATTCGCCGTGCTTGATGAAGGCGCCGGTCTCGTTCAGGTAAGCGAAAGGCATGCCGGAAACCGTGAAGTTGAACTGGGCGTCAAGCCCGTCGTTCGTCACTATTACGGGCTGCACCGAGCCGCGGTCGCTGCACGCGAACGCCGCAGCCGAGGTTATGCCCACGCCGTAGCACGGCGCGCTGCGGATTTCAATGATGCGCGCCTTTGCCGCACCCAGCGCGGACGACGCGAAAATCGTGAAAGTCGACGTGTTCAACGCTTCTTTGGCGATTGTCACGGTGGTCGTTTCGCTGGCGCCCGCCGCGAGGTTGAACACGGTCTTGGCGAACGAAACGGTTGAATTCGAAGCGTGCACGGTCACGGTGTCCTGCAATTCGCCGTTGTTGGTCACTATCATTGGGAACGACTGCGGCTTCTCGTCGCATTTTTCCACGATGTTGCAGATTATGGTTGGGAAGGTGAGCGCTATGCGCTGGCAGTCGTTGATGGTGAACGGGAGGTCGATTGACGCCTCGTCCTGCGTGGGCTGGCCCGTGAGCGAGTAAATGCTGACCGCGCGGATTTGCGCGTCGTAATTGCCTATGTCGAGCTTCATCGAGTCGATGTCAACCGCAAACGTTGCGGACCCCTCCGAGGGCACGAAAACCATTGCCGGAGCGGTTACTGCGGCAGCCCCGTTGCCGCTCACGAAGAGGGTGTAATTCTTGGAGGCGGTGCGGCTCTTGTTGCGGAGCGTGAGCTGGAACGACTTCTTCTCGCCGTAGCACATCGCCTTGTCGGGCGACAGGTCCTGCATGGAAACGCAAGGCGTGATGTTCAGGGTTATCGCCGAGGTCTTGGACTCGGTGCTGGACTGGCCCTTGACGGTGAACGAGTAGACGCCGACTTGCGAGAAACAAGAGGGCGTGAAGAACGAGAAAACCGGGAGCGTCTGCCCCGCGTCAATGGTGGCGGTGGCGGGCGCGACTATGCCCCACGGGAAGTCGCCGGTTATGCTGAAAAGGTAATTGTCCGAAATCGGGCCCGTGTTGGCGGCGGCGAACTGCAGCTGCGCGGTGTCGCAAATGCAAGCGTCCACTTGCGCAAAGCTGGGCGAAAGGGACAGCCCGGACGCGGAGACGCCTGAGACTAGCAACGCGAAGACGGCAAAAGCTATGCCAAAACCCTTAAACGACACTTGAACCACCTTGAAGTAGTAATATGTTAGGGAATATAAAAGGGTTTGGAAACGCAAAGGTAAAGGCCAAGCGCGGCCGCCGCAGCCAGGAGGAGCAGGCGGGAGGGCATTTCAGCCAAAGCGCGCCTGTCCTTGAACCACAAAATCGCGGTTTTGACGGTCCACGCGGCGGCAAGCATTGCCCCGTAGGCGTAAAACGCGGTTTCGGCGGACACTGCGCCGGATGCGTGGGCGTACGCTACCGCGGCGAATGCAGCCGTGGTGCTGACCAGCGCACCCAGGAAGGCGCCGGCGGCCATGCCGGTTGCGCCGGCGGGGGCGACGAGCGAAATCAGGGTGTTGACCGCGAAGAAGACCAGTGCGAACTCAAAGGCGAGTTTTATTGAAATGGGGTGGCGCGTCAGGGTTAAGCCCTCATCGAGGTCGCCGCGCTTGAGCGAGGAGAACGCAAGGTAGGCGAGCGCCGCCTCCACGAGGACGAAGAAAGGCAGGGATTCCGCGAACAGGCCGGGGTCCGTGACCAGCACGACGAACGCGTTCACGGCCATGGACGCGAGGGCGGCGAAGAAGAGTATGGGCTTGAACAGGCGCTTGTGCGTCGCCTTGTCCAGCAGGGTAAGCACGGTCGCGTTCGAGGAAAGCATGCCGCCCAACAGCGCGGAGTAAACCAACGCGCCCTTGCGCACGAACTTGGAGAGCAGGTGGGCTACGAAGGAAACCGAGCTGACGAGCACTACGAGGAGCCAGAAGAAGCGCGCGTTGAAGGAAATCGGGCCGAGCTGGAGCGGCGCGAGGGGGAGCTGGGGATAGACTACGAAAGCGATGACCGCGAACAGCAGCAAGTCCAAAAACTCCTCCTTGGTGACGCGCTTTTCCACGCTTTCCAGCTCCTGCTTTTCGACGAGGAGGAACGCCGCCGCGATGGCGGTCACGCCCGCTTCGAAATAGTAGCCCATGCCGATTACCGTGCCGAGCAGGAAGGTGAAAGGCAGCATCAAGGGGGTGGTAAGGCCCGTGTGCTTGTGGTGGCCCTGGTAATAATAGAATATCGCGGAGAGCGCGAACACGCCCAAAAAGCCCGCGAGCGCAGCCGAAGAAAAGCCGCCCGTGAGCGCGGAGGCGAGCATGCCCAGGAAACACAATAAGGCGAAGGTGCGGAGGCCCACGATGCGCATTTTCTTGCCGCGTTCCAGCCCGACGATGCCCCCCACTGCCAGCGCGAGCGCGGCCTTCAGGAGGAAATCGTCCATGCGTTTAAAGTTGTTTAATTAGGGTTAAAAGCATGGCGGGAGGAAAAAATCGTGCAATGATTCACAAAATCTCCCTCCCCCGCAGGATAGTCAAGGGGGAGGGCTGCATTGTCGAGGCCGCGGCGGTCATGCGAGAGCTCGAGTTTGAAAAAGCGCTGGTACTGTTCGACGAGGGAACGCGCGGCATCGCGGGCGACGGCGTGGCTTTGGCAACCAAGGGCGACTCCGTGCTTGTCGGCGCCGCGACCGTAAGGGAAGTGGAGCGCATAGCCGCGCTGGCAAAGCAGGCGCACGAGGTGTTCATAGGCGTTGGCGGCGGCAGCGTAATCGACTTGGCGAAAGCCGCGTCATTCAAGGCGGGCAAGCCGTTCTTTTCGATTCCAACCGCCCCGTCGCACGACGGCATCGCTTCCAGCAGGGCTTCGTTGAGCGACGGCAGGACGCGCATGAGCATCGCCGCGGAGCCGCCAACGGCGGTAATCTGCGACATCACGATAATGGCCAAATGCCCCGAGCGCATGTACGCGGCGGGCTGCGGCGACGCGATAAGCAACATCACCGCGGTGCGCGACTGGCAAATCGCGCGCGAGGCGGGAGAATACTACGGCGGGTACGCGGCTGCGCTGTCGCTGTTGAGCGCGGAAACCGTAATGGCGAACGCTGAGCGCATGGCGAAAGACAGGGTTTTCGGCACGGACTTGCTGTGCGAGTCCCTGATTTCGTCGGGCATCGCGATGGCAATCGCCGGCTCCTCTCGGCCCGCGTCGGGCGCCGAGCATTTGTTCTCGCACGCGCTTGACGAGTTGCGCGGAAAACCCGCGTTGCATGGCGAGCAAGTTGGCGTGGGCGCAATAATGACCGCCAAGCTGCAGGGCCAGGATTGGGAACGCATCAGGGACGCGTTAAAATTGCTGGGCGCGCCCACGACCGCGAAAGGGTTGGGCGTCGCAAGCGCGGACATCGCGGAGGCGCTCGTTGCCGCAACCAAAGTCCGCAAGCAGGTGACGATTCTGGGAAACGGATTGACGCGCAGCCAGGCAGAGGCGCTGGCGCGCGCCACGGGAGTGATTTGAATATGAAATTTGAACCGGTTCGCAAAGGGGGCTGCATACTGCTGATAGACCCTGACAAGCAGCCGCCGGCAAAGGCGGGCGAAATCGCGGCAACTGCCGAAGCAATGGGCGTCAAGGCGATTTTCGTTGGCTCAAGCATCATACTTGAGGACAAGTTCAATGAGACCGTGCACACAATCAAGAAGGCGTGCAAGATTCCCATCGTGCTTTTCCCCGGCGCGAGCAACCAAGTGTCCAAAGAAGTCGACACCGTGCTGTTCCTGTCCCTGATTTCGGGGCGGAACCCGGAATTCCTAATCGGCGAGCAGGTCAAAGCCGCACCCATAATTTACAAGTACGGAATCCACACGCTGCCCACGGCATACCTGTTAATCGAGGGCGGCAAAACCACAAGCGTGGAATTCATGAGCAACACTAAGCCGCTGCCGCGCGAGAAGCCGGACATTATCGTGGCGCATGCGCTCGCGGCGGAATACTTGGGCATGAAACTGATTTATCTGGAGGCGGGCTCGGGCGCAAAGGACAGCGTGCCCGACGAGGTCATTGCGGCGGTTCGCAAGCACGTGAAGCTTCCGCTAATCGTCGGCGGCGGAATCCGCACGCCCGAGGACGCGATTGCGAAAATCGCCGCCGGTGCGGACTACTTGGTAATAGGCACGCGCGCGGAAGAGGACTGGGCGGCATTCGAGAAAATCGTTAAAGCGGTCAACAGGGCGTTGAAGGGATAGATGGACTACGCCGGCGCGCTCAACCAAGCGGGCTTCACCGACAAGGAGGTCGCCGAGGCGGTCGAGGCGAAACGCGCTGAATACGCGGGCCTGCTGACCGCCGAAGACGCGCTCAAGCTGGTGGCAGCCGAGCACGGAATCGAGGAAGCGAAGCGCGAGCGCGACTCTTGGGCGCCGCTCGCCGCGCTGCGCGAAGGAATCAACGCCAGCATAAAAGCGCGCGTTGAAAAAGTTTCCTGCCCGCGCGAATTCGAAAAAGGCGGCTTCAAGGGAATCGTAGTCAATTTGACGGTCTCGCAGGGCGACGGACGCGCCGCGCTCGTGCTGTGGAATTCAGACGCCCGACCCGCGCTCGAAGGCAAAATCAGGAGGGGCGCAAAAATCGCGGTAAGGAACGCCATGGTAAAGCGCGGGCAGGACGGGCTCGAGTTGCACAGCAAGTTCCTGACGCGCGTCGAAGTCGAAGGCATCGACGAGCCCGCGGCGAAAAAGCTGTGGGAGCTCAAGGAAGGCGACAACGACGTCGTAGCGTCGGGCATAATCATCAAGGCGGGCGAGTTGCGCGAATTCGAACGCAACGGCCGCAAGGGCAGCGTGTGCAACCTGCTGCTGGGCGGAGGCAACGAAGGCGCGGCGTACAAACTCGCCTGTTGGGATTGGAACGCGACTGCTGCCGCACGGCTGCACGCCGGGGACAGGGTGCGCGTGGAAGGCGGCTATTACCGCAACGGAGAGTTGAACGCGGGCCGCGAATCCATAATTTTCAAGGAGTCCAGCGAGCCCGAACGCCTGCCGCGCACCTCGATCGCAAAAATAGCGGAGGGTGCGCAAGCCGTTGTCGAGGCGAAGATAACCGCGCTTTACAAGGCCGGCGAATACGAGAAGGCGGGGCGCAGGGGCGTTTTCCTTTCAGGCGAGCTAGAAGACGCGAGCGGCAAGGCGCGGTTCGCGGCTTTTGACGACGCGGTGCACGAGTTCCTGGGCGCGCCGGAGTCAAGCGTGCCGTTCGAAACGCTCCTCGACTTGAAGCGCGGCTACTTGGTCGGAAAAACCGCGGTCCTCGTGGTGCGCGGCAAGAAGAACGAGTTGAACGGAGAAACCGAGCTAGTCGCCGAGCACGCGGTCCTGTTCAAGGATTGAGCGCACGCGGGCGCGCAGCAGCCGCAGCGAGGCGCCATTCCGCACGGTTGCGTCCGCCAGTTTCACGCACGCGGCGATGCCGAAACCCTCGCTTTTAGCCTCGCGCCTGTCCGACTCCCTGAACGCGGCGAGCGTTTTCGCCTCGGCTTCGCGCCCGCGCTTGCGCGCGCGGGCAAAGCGGACCTTCAACGGCGCAACCACGCCGACGAGCTTGAAGTTATTGCCGAAGGCGCGCCTGAAAACGCGGACTTCCGCAGGGTTGCGGATGCCGTCGACCACCGCGCAGCGCGCGTTCGCCGCGCCGATTTTTTTCGCGAGGGATTCCGCAATGAAGCCGTCGCCCTTGGTGCGGCGGCTTTCGGTGGCAAAATCCTGAAGGCTTACGCGCGTTATCTTGAGGCCGCGCTTGCACATCAACGCGCGCAACTCATCGCTCATCAGGAAAACTCGGCAGCGCGCCGACTGCACAAGGATGCGCGCAACCTCGCCTTTCCCCGCACCCAAAAGGCCGGTCAAACCGTAAATCATGGCGGCATCAATCCATCAGGCCGAGGGCGGCTGCCTTGGCCACGGACGCGTTCAAGTCGCGGGCGTAGGGCAGCTCGAAGACCATGAACCCGTCGAAGCCCTCATTTTTTAGGATGCGAAACAGGCGCTTGAAGTCGATTTCGCCGTTGCCGAGCGCCAAATGCTCGGATTTGGCGGAACCGTCCTGCAGGTGGACTTCGGCTATGCGGGAGCCCATCTTCTTCGCAAAATCGTAGACGCCGCAGCCGCTTATCATGGCGTGCGGCGGGTCGAAGCACACGGCCAACCTCCGCTTCAGCAGCCGCTCCATCTCGCGGAAGTCCGCGGGAGTGCCGGGATAGCTGCGCTTGAAAGCGCGCTTCGAGGGGACGTTTTCCGTCAAAAGCGGCATGCCCACCGAAGCCGCGTAATCAAAAAGTTTGGCAACATCGCGGGCTATGAATTCGCGGTAGAGCTTCTCGGAAAAAATGGACACGGAACCCACGTGCATCGTGACAAATGCCGCGTCGATTGCCGCGGCGTAGTCGATTGCCGCCCTGGTTTCGGCGAAAGAGTTGTCGCGCACCGGCTTGCAGAGCGCGAGCAGGTCCGAGTAGGCGAAGGGCGCGTGAATGGACGTTGAAAACCCCCGCGTTTTTTTGGCGACGCGCTTCTGGAGCGCAAGCGATTCGCGCGAACAAAAAGAAAGCGGGTGCTCGAACAACACTTCGATGTGTTCCAGTTCGTGCTTCTCTGCTAGCGCGACGGTTTCCTCAATCGTGCCGGGGCGCTTGAGCACCAGGTTGACGTTAAGGCCCCACTTCATTTGCGC
>PFPF01000032.1:0-10843 GCA_002792915.1 Candidatus Micrarchaeota archaeon CG_4_10_14_0_2_um_filter_60_11
TGAGTGCTGAAAAATAATTAGCAGGCGACGACGAAGAGCTCGAAAACGGTTAGCGCCAGCGCCCTAGCTTATCGTGACTTCCTTCTCGCACGACGCGCCGCCGCCGCTCGCGCTGACCGTGAAGTGCCCGGCGGCGGAGTAAGAGCAGGTCGCGAACCCGTTGTAGGTGCCGGACGCGCCCTGCGCGAGCGACAGCGACTGCGCCGGCGCGCTGAGCCAGCACTTGAGCGTGGCTGAGACGCTGGAGTTGAACTTCACAATTATTTGCAGCTGCTTCGAGTCCGAGCCTGGCGCCGCGGAAATGGTGCAATTCACCACGACTTGCGGGGTCGGGGAAGGCGCTGCAACCGAAGCGGACGGGTGCGCGCTCGCGTTGGCTGACGGGGACGGCGCAATCGAAGCGCCGGGCGGCAGCGAAGCCTGCGGCGTGGGCGTGTTGAAGATGTCCCTGTTGGGCTGCGCGGTCGAGCCGGCGGGCGACCACTTGTCCAAGCCGTCCTCGCGCTCGAGGCAGCCGAACAATAGCAGCGCAACGACGGCGAGCAACAGGAGTTTTTTCACGAGTTTTGTTAAACGCGCGCGATTTATAAAATTGCGCGTTGTAACGCCGTGCGCGGTTAAGGCGGGAGTGGCAGTGCGTTGCGCCTCATTTCATCATGATTTTTTCCTGAAAAAATAGTAAACCGAACCGCAGAAAACCGCGAAAACCCCGATGGCTAGCGACTGCGGCGAAAGGAACGCGACGAGGACGAGGCACGAAGCGAGGCCCGCAGCCGAAACCGCCTTCGAAGACGGCTTCGCCTCAAGTTTGAGGGCCGAATAATTCGCCACCGCGTAATAGGCGAGCATGGCGAAGCTGCTGACCGACGCCACCAACGCCAAGTTTCCAAGCAGCGCGAGAAGCGCCGACGCGACGCCGGCCGCGAGGACGGCGTTCCTCGGCACGCCGCTCTTGGAATCCACTGCGGAGAACGCCTTGGGCGCGTCGTTGTTGCGGGCCATCGCGAACGCCACGCGGGACACTCCCATCACGGTGACCAGTAGCACGCTCGCGGTCGCCGCCAGCGCACCGAGGGAAATGATTAACGCGGCGTAAGGTATTCCGGTGGAGCTTATCGACGAAGCAAGGAAGGCGCCGGACGTTGACGCCGAACCGCCGAGCCCGACCGCGGCTATGGCCACCAGAATGTAAAGCACGGTTGAGACCGCAAGCGCCAGCATGATTGCCCTAGGCACGTTACGCTTAGCGTTTTTCACTTCCTCGGAAACCACGGTTATCCTTGCGAACCCGCCGTACGCGAAGAAGATTATCGCCGCGCCCGAAAGCACGCCTTCGAGCGACGCGCTGCCGAAGCCCAAAAAATTGCCGGCCTTGAAGAAGAGAAAACCGGCGAGCACGAAGAACAGCAGGATTATGATTTTGGCCGCCACCAGGGTGTTGTTCAACAAGACGGAGCGCTTCGTGCCCGAATAGTTGATGGCGGCTGCCACGAGGCAGGCAAGGGCGGCAAATGGGACCGCGGGCAAACCCGGGAAGATGGTGGAAAGGTAAAGCGAAAAGCCGAGCGCGACGGTCGCGCCCGCGACCACGTTCGACGCGAGCCACAGGAATCCGGTGAGGAAAGCCCAGAACGGCGGAAGCAAAGCGCGCGCGAATTCGTAGGCGCCGCCTTCCCTCTGGGTCGCCTTGCTCAGGCGCACGAAACTCAACGCGGTAAGCGTGGCGGCCGCGCCGGCTATGACGATTGACGCGACGACCGCGGGCCCCGCCAGCCCGGTCGCCACTCCGAGGACGACGAATATTCCCGCGCCAACGATTGCGCCGACGCCTATGGCGGTCGCGTCGAGAAGCGTGATGGTTTTCTTCAGTTTCCCGTTTGCCACGCGGATAAAATGCCGTTCGCATATAATATTTTGCGTTTCGGGCGATTGGCGCGGGCGGCGCGGCGCTTGAAGCTTTGCTAAAGAACCTAGTTTTTTAGCAAACTATTTTAGCAAGTGAGGCATCCTGTTAGGTTAGGGAGGCAGAGAAAGATGAAATATGGACTAAAAAGGCACAAAGGTATGCGGGAGAAGGGCACGGACAAATGGCGCTCAACATGCGCCAAGCTCGTAGCGCTCGAGTTTGTCCTGAGCGCGATTTTTCTTTCGCTTGGACACGTTTTGGAAAACTATTATTTCAAAGGCGTAGGCATCGGCTTGTTAATCTCTTGGGTCACGGGAGCATTAGCCTATTTTGTTGTGAGGAAGAAGACCTGAACGGGGGATAAAATAGAATACAGAATGAAAAGGCGCATAACAAACACGCCGCTATACGCGGCAATACTAACCGCTTTGATGGCGGTTATATTGCAATACACAAAAATTGGGCCATCATTTTTGCGGTTATAAGTGCTGTTTTGTTAGTTGCCGACAGATACATAGAAAATGAGCACTTGGAAGAAGAGGAGTGATACGGCGCTAACGGGATTTTTTAGCGGGATTCGCTTTATTAGCAAAGCCGGCGCTTGAGAAAAAAATATTAAGCAGTAGCGGTTGCTAATTGCGTAAAAATTTTGGAAACCGTTGATTGCGTCTGATGCAAGGCAAAACAGTTTTGTTCGTGAACTCGGGTTCACGCAAGAAGGAGTTCACGCTGAAGCGCGCGAAAGAGCTGGGATTACGGGTAGTGCTCCTCGCGCCGCGCATGACGTGGGAGAAGCGCTACGCCGACGACTTCGTGAAGGCGAACAACTTCGATCACGCGGAAGCTCTCGCGGCGGTGGGCGAATTCATCGCCGCCGGAAACAAAATCGACGGCGCGGTCACGTTCTGGGAGGACGACGTGCCGTTGATGGCCGCGCTTTGCGAGAAGTTCGGGTGGATAGGCCCGACGCGCGAGGTCGCGGAGCGCTGCAGGAACAAGTACGCGATGCGCGAGGCGTTCAGGCGCGCCGCCGTGCCCTCGCCGAGGCACGCGCGCGTCAAGAGTCCCGAGGAGTTGGAGAAGGCGATGAAGTCCATCGGGTTCCCCGCGGTGGTGAAGCCCGCGTGGGGCGCGGACAGCGAGTTCGTGGTGCAGGTCAACGACGAGGAAGAGGCGCGCGAGGCTTTTTCCTACATCTCCAAGAACGCGGTCCCGAAGTTCAACCCGATTTTCGCGTACAACAACAACGAGTTCATCATCGAGGAGTACATGCCGGGCATCGAGGTGAGCGTCGAGAGCGTGACGCAGTACGGCGTGACCTCGGTAATCGGAATCGCGGAAAAGAAGCTGATGCGCGAGCCGTACTTCGTTGAGGAAGGCGACTCGGCGCCGAGCCGTTTCGAGGGCGAAACGCTGGACAAAATCAGGGAACTCGTGCTCAAGGCGCACGCGGCGCTCGGCGTGCGCGAATCCGTCACCCATTCCGAAATCAAGGTGACGCCGGACGGCCCGAAGATGGTCGAGGTCGCGGCGCGCATGGGCGGCGACTACATCTGGGACTGGGTGAACACGATTTGGGGCGTGGACCTCGTGCAGGAGGCGCTCTCGATCGCGCTGGGCGAGCAGGTCAACCGCACGCCGCAGCCGCCCAAGTGCTTCCTTTCCGCGAGGTACTTCAACTCCGAGAAGTCGGGCGTCGTGTGCGGGATACGCGGGTGGCAGGAAGCCAAGGGCAACGCGGGGCTTCACGACTTTTACTTGGACAAGGAGGTCGGCGACGTGGTGCTCGCGCCGCCCGAGGGCTTCGAAAGCGTGGGCTGGATAGCCTGCAAGGGGAACACGCTTTCCGAGGCGGAGAAGTCGCTGGACGAGCTCTTCAACTCCGTCGAAGTCACGATAGCGAAGTACGACGTGGGCTCGAGCGTCGGGCAGACGCACCGCAAGAACAAGTTCAGCTACGCGAGCGTGACGCGCAACCGCCTGCTTTCGGGAGAGAAAATCAACCGCCTCAAGTATTTGCCCAACGAGGATTTGCACAAGCTGCACGTGGGGATATTGTGCAACAGGTACGAGACGAACGGGGACGACAACCCCGTCGAGAGCGACCTGACTTCCGTGGGCGAGAACATCCAGAAGGCGCTCGAGGAGAAGGGCTACAAGGCGACCTTCTTCGACATGAACGAGTATCCGCTGCCCGTCGAGAAGATGCAGAAGGCGCACGTTGACGTCGTCTTCAACGTGTGCGAGCGCGTGAACGATTCGAGCCTCCTCGAGCCGCATTCGGCCGCGCTCATGGACATGCTGCAGATACCTTACACGGGCTCCACGCCGTTCACGCTCGCGCTGTGCATCGACAAGATTCGCGTGAAAAAACTGCTGAGCTTCCACGACATACCAACGCCCAAGTGGGATTACGTTTACGAGATTGACGACGAGATACGCGACGACTTGCGCTACCCGCTCATCATCAAGCCAGGCAACTCGGACAACAGCATAGGCATAACGAACGACTCCGTGGTGACGGACGAGGAGGGCCTGCGCAAGCAGCTGAACGAGATAGTCGTCAAGATGGGCCGCCCCGCGCTCATCGAGGAGTACGTGGAAGGCGACGAGTACGACGTGAGCATCATCGGCAATGATGACGATCTCCGCGTGCTGCCCCTGTCGCGCTCGATTTTCAACGAGATGCCCGCTGGCTACTGGCACATTTACCCGTACGACGCAAAGTGGAAAAAGGAGGACACGCCTTACGACAAGATTTTGAAGGAGCTGCCCGCGAAAATCCCGAACAAGCTCGCGTCGCTCATAACCGAAATCGCGGTGGACACTTACAACATCCTCGACTGCCACGATTACGGCCGCGTCGAAATCCGCGTTGACAAGGACGGCAACCCGTTCGTGCTCGAACTGAACCCGAACCCGTCCATAAACGCGGGCGACTGCGTGCCCGGCGCCGCCGAGCTCGTGGGAATGAATTACGCGGACTTTACGGAAGAGATACTCAAGCTCGCGGTCAAGCGGTACAAGGACAAGCCGCCCTACTACCACCTGCAGTCAAGCATACTCTAAATAAAAAAGCGCGAAAAAATCAGTTAACCGAACACGTTGCCGAAGCCGTGCACGGCATTATCCGCTTCTTTTTCAAGCTCTTCGAGGACCTTCTTCTTCTCCTCGGGCTTTGCTTCCTCGAACGACGCTAGTGCCTTCAGCTTCTCGATTAGCTTGGACGCATCACCCTCCTTGCGGAAGTGCACGACTGCCTTTCCAACGGGCAAGCCCAGCGCCTGCGCGTCTTTGAAGTCGTAGCCGAGGCGCGCGAACGAGTCGTCGGCGAGCGAGTCGCCTTCCAGAACGAGCTTGAGCTTGGCCTTGTCCGCGGAAGCGAAGAGGAAAACGTATTCAGCCATTTTCAACACCTTGATTGGTTTGGTGCCAATTATTAAAAAAGCCACCGCGTTAAGGCTTTGGGGTTGAAACTCATGAAAAAGTTGTTCTTGGTGCTGTTAGCTTCGGTTTTGATGTTCGGCTGCGTCTCGCAGGAAGCGCAAGTCGCGAACCCGGCGAGCGTGTTCTGCGAGGCGCGCGGCGGAACGCTTGATATTGCAACCGCTGTGGACGGCAGCCAGGCGGGCTATTGCACGCTCGCGATCGGCGAGCGTTGCGAGGAGTGGGCGTATTACCGCGGCGAGTGCCCTGTCGCTTCGCCCGTTCCGTCGCCCGAATGCAACGGCCACGGCCTCGGCGACTCGTGGAAGCAGGACTGCAATACTTGCTCGTGCACCGAGAACGGCGCGGTTTGCACGCTCATGGCGTGCGTTACCCCGTCGCCTTCGCCGCTGACGAAATGCGAGAAGGACTCGGATTGCGTGGTCGGCGGCTGCAGCAGCCAATTGTGCGTGTTGAAGGGCCAGCTCATTGCTTCTACTTGCGAGTGGGCGGATTATTACTCGTGCTTCCAGCGCGATTCCGTGCAAAGCACGTGCGGTTGCGCGAACAACGCGTGCGTTTGGGACGCGAACACGCTCGGCTGCGTTGCCGCAATGCGGACGCCTTCACCCATCCCGTCGCCGGTGAGCCAGGCTTCCGACGACTTCGCGAAGTTCAAGGATTACGAGCAGCATTACCTGCGCCTGTACCTCAACTACAGCGGCTTCACCATGCGGCAGGAATTCTATCAGTATTACGAGCGCTGGACGGGCGACTACAAGCCCCCGCTGATGCCTAACTCTTACGGCATACAGCTGCGCAAGAAGAACGACTACAACGACCCGTACGGGAAGTCGCGCACCGAAAACGGCGTGAGCATGACCTGGTCGGAGGGCGGCTCGACGGTGGACACCCACTGGCTCGAGTTCAAGTGCGGCGAATACCAGTTCTGGGCGCAGACGCCCATGATGAACTCCAGCGTGTTCGAAACCTTCGCCAACGCCACGACTTACGCGTGCGGCGACTACCTGGCAAACAAGTGACCTGATGCAATGCAACGCAACGAACGCATCGAACTCGAAAGGCGCGCGAACGCGCTGTCCGGCGCGCTGAAGGGGGCAGGCATAGGGCACGAAATGCGCAAAAGGGGCGCGGCGTTCAGGATATCGATAGACGGGCAGGCGGCGGCGGACAACGAGGCGCGCATATCAAAGCTGGTGAGCGAGGCCTGGCGGAACGGCGGCTTCGGCTCAAGCCAGCTGGTCATCAACCGGACGCTGCCCGATTTGGACAACGCGACGGAAAGGCAGACAAGACTCGAGTTCGAGCGCCTCAAGCCTTCCATAATCGAATTGTATTTCGCCGAAGCTAAAAAGCCTAAGTGGCGCAAGTAAGCGCCGCCAAAGAAACCGGCAAAAAGACGCGTCAAGCCTCCGATGAGATTTAGAACGCCTTGCCTTTCTTTTGGGAAAAGAAAGGCGATGGCGCCGCGAAAGAAAACCGTCTAGATTTGCGAATTAAAAATCAACAAAAAAAGCGCTAAGCCTCCGATGATCGAGCAAGCGAAGCGCTTGCGAGAGTTCTTGCGCATCAGCGCAAGACAGGAGGCTCTGAACGAAGCGAAGAGCCTCCGATGAGATTTGAACTCACGACCTACTGCTTACGAGGCAGTCGCTCTACCGCTGAGCTACGGAGGCCCGGGAAAATTTAATGCCCGGCAAGGGTTTAAAGCGTTTGTTTCACTCACCATTTCAGCATGTTCTCGTACCTGTCGTACCTTGCCGCGCTCATCGCGTCGCTCGTGCTGGCGATTTACGCTTTCACCAAGCGCGAGCTCACGGAAACCGGCACCGTCGCCGCGATAATGGCGGGGGCAACCGTGTTCGCGTTCGGCGGCTGGGTGTGGTTCGCGCTGATGTTCTTCTTCTTCGTCTCCTCCAGCGCGTTCACGCACTACAAGGAGAAAGCCAAGAAAAAAGTCGCCCGCGAGTTCGACAAGGGCGGGGTCCGCGACTTCTGGCAGGTCGCCGCGAACGGATTGGCGCCCGCGGGCTGCGCCCTGCTCTACGCATTGAACCCCTCGCCCGCTTTTTTCGCCGCGTTCGCCGCGGCGGTAGCCGCCGTTAACGCGGACACTTGGGCGACCGAGTTGGGCGTGCTCGCCGAAAGCAAGCCGCGGCTCCTGACCACCCTGCGGCGCGTTCCCAAGGGAACGTCGGGCGCGGTCAGCTCGCTGGGGCTGGGCGTGGCGCTGGGCGGCTCGCTGTTCGTGGCGCTCTCGGCGGCATCGCTGGCTTGGCTCAACAATTATTTCGCGCCGCTCCTCGCCGCCTCGCCGCTGGCGCAACTGTTTCCAGTCCAGCCCGCGGCCGGGCTGGCGTTCGTTTTGGTCGTAACCGTCGCGGGCGTAACCGGCTCGCTGGTGGACAGCATCTTGGGCGCATTGGTGCAGCGCATGCACTGGTGCCCGAAATGCAGGAAGCTGACGGAACGCGAAGTGCACACTTGCGGCACGCGCACCGAATTCAGGCAGGGCCTGAGGTGGGTGGACAACGACGTCGTAAACTTCCTGAGCGCGGTTGCCGCCGCCGCGACGGCCGTTGGTTTAACCGCCGCACTATAATACCTTTTTAAAGAAGTAGTGCCGTTAATTTTTCCATGGGCGTGAAAGAATTTTACCTCGGCATTGAGGAAAAATACTACGCTGCAATGGATTGGTTGCAGTCTAAGGGATTGGGGGTTTACGGCTTTTTCGTCGAGCCCCTGGAATCGCGCGGGGTGCCTTCGTTCCCCGTCGCGCTACTCTTGTTCGTCCTGCTCTTCGGGGGAATCTTTTACGCGGTAGCCGGAGGCTTCGGCGGCGGAACGCAGCAGTTCACCGTGAGCGTGTACGGCAACGACGAGAAAATCGCGGGTGCGACCGTGAGCATACTCGACGACAGCGGCGTAAAGGTGGCGAGCGCCCAAAGCGAGAACGGCGTCGCCTCGTTCCAGCTGCCGAACGGGAAATTCACGGTGCAAGTCATCAAGGAAGGCTTCAAGGATTACGAAAAGCAAATCATCGTCGAGGGCGAGGGAATCATAAAGGTCACCTTGGAGTCGGCAGGACAGGTGGAAATCCCGATTGCCACGCCGACCGACGAACCGCAGGAAGCGGACTGGACGCTCGACTCGCCGCGCGACGAGAGCCCGACCGCTTCGCTCAACATAATCGTGCGCGACGAATCCGGCGAGATAGTCAGCGGCCTGGCGAGCGTGTACAACGCGGACAACAACGTGCTTGTCAACAAGGTCGTAGTCGGGGGCGGAACGGGCTCGCTCGACGGGATTGAAATCGACTCGCGCGTCTTCGCGAACTTCGAGGCGCCCGGCTACCTGCCGTACAACGGCGAGTCGCGGTCGCAAACCATATTTTCCGGGACCAACACGCTCGAAATAACCGTCAAGAAGGCGACTGCCGAAACAACGGACGAGGCGACGGTCAGCGTCGTCGACGCCTCGACGCAGAACGCGCTCGCGGGAGCGGTGGTGAACTTCTATTACTTGGGCGGCCAAACACCCGTAGTCGCAAACGTGATGGCCGACGCGAACGGCGAAGCCAAGGCAAAGCTCGAGAACGGCAGGGAGTACTACGCCTCGGCCGACGCGCAGGGCTACTTCCGCTCCTTCAGCGCTTCCTTCGCGGCGGACGACAGCGCGACCGTGGGCTTGACCAAGGCTACGGCCGATTCCTCCGCGTCGCTTTCGATAAACGTGGTCGACGAGGAAACGGGCAACCCCGTGCCCGAGGCAAGCGTTAGCCTTTTCGTAATCTCGATGGGCGACGTGCGCCCGCTCACGAACGCGCAGTACACGGACTACTACGGAAATACCGTTTTCAACGCGCTGATGCGCGGCTTGAGCCTGCAGGTGCAGGTCGCCAAGGGCAGCCGCAGCGGCAACGTCACTCTCCTGCTTCCCGAGTCGCGCGCTTCCGTCGAAGCCAACGTCACGCTTTTGATGAACCCCGCCACGCTCACGGTGAAGGCGCAAAACCTGCTCACGAAGGCGGACATTCCCGCGGAGTTCCGCGCGGTTTACGGCGACGACGTGCTCGACTCGTGCATCGTCTCGCAGCCGGGCCAGTCGTGCACCCTCACGATAGTCGCACGCCGCGACGTGCAGCTGCAGGCCCAGTCTCCGGGCTTCGAGCGCCGCACCAAGATCGAGAACCTGGCGGCGGAGGAGACGCGCGAGGAAACGCTCGCGTTGTACCCGTCCGGCGCGTTGAACGACTCGTACGCCGAGTTCGAAGGGTTCTACAACTGGCTGGGCCAGCGCGTGGGCTCGTTAATGCTCGGCCACAAGTACGAGGCGCGCTTCTGGATGGTAAGCAAGAACGCGAACCTCACGGGGCTCTTCTTCAAGGTCGCGGACGACAATTCCAACGACGTGGGCATAATCGAAGTTTCGCCCCCGCCCGCCATAATCAAGGCGAACAACGCGCCGGGCCCCGACTTGCAGGATGCGAAATGCGACGAAGCGGGTCCCTGCAACTGGATGGAAGCCCAGTACGCGGGCACGCAGAACCGGCTGGTTTCCTACATGGTGCAAGTCGACCCCAACGTGCAAGTCGACCCGACGACGCACCGCGCGCTTTCCTCGTTCTCCTACCGCTCGTGGATAGCCCGCGGGCCCACAATCATACTCCGCAACCCCGTGGACGAGTTGCTTGAGACAACAGTGGACACTCCGCTGGCATCGGGTTACTACGCAAACGCTTACTCGACGAGCGCGGCCATCCTTACGCCCGGCACCACTTGCATCAACGACATCTGCTCGAGCCTCGAGTTCTCGCAAGGCAGCCAAGTCGGCCCGAACGAGGGCTTCGCCGCGCACTCGCTGCTGCACCTGGCGGAAGGCGACGCGGAATGGGAGCCGCTAGTCGTGCACTACCGCTTCGAACTGTTCCACGACTTGGGCGCGGACAGCCGCATGTACTTCGAGTACGACCCCAACAACTTCCGCGTGGACGGCATAAACGCCAACGTGAAGGACTATTACGGCTCCACCGCGAACAACACGGGCCTGGTGTGCGGCTCCACCGAGTCGACCAGCCTGGATTACAGCGTGAACCAGCAAGCCGCGGGCAAGGCGATTGCAATGGCGGACTTGAGCAACGTGAAGTACTGCACCAACTACATCCCCTACTCCGCAGGCCTGAACCTGAACCAGACTTTCACCGTCGAAGGCAGCATTTACCTCAAGCCGCTGAACCCGACCAACCGGACTTTCGTCACGGTCAACTTCACCACCTCGCGCTTCGACGGCGCCACGCCGCAGGAATCGGCGAAGGGCTACCACCAGACTTGGCTCAGCATAACGAACCCGAACGGCGCGTACACCCAGTACGGCTCGGTCGAAGTAACGTTCGAGCAAACCAACAACACCGCAGCCGCGAACAACGACCCGTGGGAAGCGGTTTCCATAGCCGACTGCACGGGCCAGCAAGTCCAGAACGGCTCGTGCCAC
>PFPF01000032.1:10863-11469 GCA_002792915.1 Candidatus Micrarchaeota archaeon CG_4_10_14_0_2_um_filter_60_11
CATGGGCAATTTCGTTTTCAATCACTAGTTTTTGAATCTTGACTCCGGAATTGATACTGGTGAAAAATCCCTGTCCCTGCTCTTTGAAAGTTGGGCCTGACAGCAATAACTCCAAAGCCTTTCTCGCCACGGCCTGAGTTTTGGAAATCACTCTCTCAACCGGAAAAACTTTGTTGCAGGAAAACTCGGGGTCAAGATTGCTGTTATTGAAAAAGATTTTGATGGTTGTTATTGTTTCTGGCTCGGGAAAACGGATAGGCATGGCAATTTTCTCGTCATTTTCAGGCAAACCAGAAGGATTGTCTTTTTGCAAAACTAAAGTCCCTCCGCTACTTTCAGGCAAAGAAGAAAGCTCAATTACGGCTTTAAAGGGCACAAAATCAGTGGTCATCCAGTCTGCTTGGGCTTGAGCAATGGCAACAGCTAACTCTTTTCCGTCTTTGTCTAAAAGCTTAACTGGAAAAGATGCTTCAAAATACCAGCTTCCCCTAGCTTGTCCTTCTATTATCAAAGGGAAAGAAATAATCTGGTCTGACTCGAGATTATCAATTTTAACATTTTCTGTTTCAATTTTGCCGCATCCTTTGGCAGGCTCTGACGCCAAAG
>PFPF01000035.1:0-2371 GCA_002792915.1 Candidatus Micrarchaeota archaeon CG_4_10_14_0_2_um_filter_60_11
GGAAGCGAAGGGCAACGCGCGCAAGCGCGGCGAGAAGCCCGTCCAAGAGGCGTCCGAAGGCCGCACGCTCGTCGAGCAGTACGGCGACGTCAAGATTTGGCGGCTCGCAGGCGACCCGGTCATGTTTTACGAGACGCCCGCGCCGCACTACCGCGGCGAGGAAAAAAAGCTGATCACCTCGCTAATCGACATCGCCGTCAACGTGATGCCCCCGGTCTACAAGGGCCTGTCGCAGGACGAGAAGGAAAAGCGCTACCTCAAGGAAATCCTGGAAATCATCAAGGCGACTCCCGAAATCAAGATTCCCGTGAACTCGGAAGAGTTCTTCGCGCGCGCGGTCGTCCGCGAAATGGCGGGCTACGGCATCATCGACGAGCTCACGAAGGACGAGTGGCTCGAGGAAATAATGGTGAACGGGCCGAACAAGCCCGTATTCGTCTATCACCGCAAGTACGGCATGATGAAGACGAGCGTCGTGTTTTACGACGACAACGACATACGCGACCTGATAGACCGCATCGCGCGCAACATCGGCCGCCGCATAGACACGCAAGTCCCGATTCTCGACGCGCGCCTGAACGACGGCACGCGCGTCAACGCCACGATTCCGCCCATCAGCCTCGACGGGAGCACGCTCACGCTGCGAAAATTCAGGAAGGACCCGCTTAGCGCGATAGACTTGTTGAACTATGGCACCATGAACCCGCGGCTGGCCGCGTTCATGTGGCTGTGCGTTGACGGCTTGGGAGTCAAGCCGGCGAACATACTCGTCGCGGGAGGCACGGCTTCGGGAAAAACGAGCACCCTCAACGTGCTGTCGTCGTTCATCCCGCGGCAGGAGCGCATCGTTTCCATCGAGGACACCGCCGAGTTGAGCCTGCCGCTCGACCACTGGATTCGCTTCGAAGTGCGCCCGCCCAGCCTGGAAGGCACGGGGGAAGTGGACTTGAACGAGCTCGTCAAGAATTCGCTGCGCATGCGCCCGGACCGCATCCTCGTGGGAGAAATCCGCGGGGCCGAGGGCTACACCATGTTCGCCGCGATGAATACGGGACATTCGGGTTGTATGGGCACGGTGCACGCGAACTCGGCGAGGGAGACGCTGGTGCGCCTCGAGTCGCCGCCCATCAACGTGCCGCGCATCATGCTTTCCGCGCTCAACTTCATAATACTCCAGAACCGCATTCACGACCGCAAGCGCGGGCTGCTGCGCAGGATTACCGAGTTCGCGGAAGTGGTGCCCACCGAGGAAGGCGAAATCTCGCTGCAAGTGCTTTACGAGTGGGATCCGGTGACGGACGAGACCAAGGCCACGGGAAGGCAGTGCCACTACCTGCAGGAACTCAAGCGTTACACGGGCTGGACGGACGAGCAAATCGAAAGCGAAATCAACGAACGCAAGGAAATACTCGAAAGCCTCCAAAAGAAGGGCGTCCGCAAGCTCGAGGACGTGTGCGCAGCGATACAGGCCCACGCCCCCGAACGCAAGTAATTCAGTGCTCGAACGGGCTGCACAGTTTGGGCATGCGACGCACCTTGAAGTAAGGCGCGTTCGGCTTTCCTGCGAGCGTGAACTCCCGCCACGCGCCCCCAACGCAAGCGCCTACTGGTTTCTTGCGGAGCGCGTATTCGTCCAGCGCCGCGCCCTTCAACCCCAACGCCTCGCCGTCGCGGCGGCGCGAAGCGCGCTCTATCCCGAGCGCCTTTGAATAAAACTCGGCCGATTCACGGTCCGATTCATCAATCTCCGTTGAAAGCCTGCCGCCCAAGAGTATCTTCTTTACGCCCGCAATGCGCAGCAGCTCGTGCAGCGAAGGCCAGCGCTCCATTGGTTCGGGACCGCCCCCTTGGGTGCGCGAAAAAAAGCGCGCACCGCCTTGCGCAAATTCGGACAGCAGCTTTAAGTCCTCGTCCGAATCCTTATCGTTCAAAACCAGCAAGGGCGTCTTGGCGCGCTCGAGCGTCTTCCTGAGCCGCGCCTGGTAATCCTCCGAGCCGCGCGCACGGAACAGGGAAGGGGCGCGGGGATGCACTAATATCATCAGTTTTCCGTCGTTCGCGGCAACAGAACGCTTCAGCTCTTCGAACGAGTCGAAAACGTGCTCGAACGCGCCCACCCTCGCAGCCATGACTGGATAGGGTGCTAACCGTTTTTAAACCGCGGGGCGTTAAGAGTAACGGGGGAACGAAGCGCATGGCCGTCGAGGATTACGTGAAAGCCGCACAAATAGGCGCCAGCGTTCGCTCCGTGGCCGAGGACGCCGTAAAGCCGGGCGCCAAGCTGCTCGACGTCGCGATGGAAGTCGAAAACGAGATAAAGTCGGACGGCGGCGAGTTCGCGTTCCCCGTGAACATCTCGATCAACGAAATC
>PFPF01000035.1:2479-2995 GCA_002792915.1 Candidatus Micrarchaeota archaeon CG_4_10_14_0_2_um_filter_60_11
TTCACCGTGGACTTGACCGGGGAGAACGGAAAGCTCGTCGAGGCGAGCAGGCAGGCGCTGGAAGACGCGCTTTCCGTGATGAAGGCGGGCGCGAACATCCGCGCCGTGGGCGCGGCAATACAGAAGGCAATCGAATCCCGCGGCTTCAAGCCCATTGAAAACCTGTGCGGCCACTCGCTTGACGAATACCTGCTGCACGCGGGCCGGGAAATACCGAACGTTGCAAAAGGCGACTACGTATTGAAGGAAGGCGACTTTTTCGCGGTCGAGCCGTTCGCGACGACGGGCGCGGGCCGCGTCACCGAAAAAAGCGGCGAATCCGAGATTTATTCAATCGTCAACCCGAAACCCGTGCGCCTGCCCCAGAGCAGGAGCGTGCTCGAGTACGCGATGGAGAACTTCCAGACGCTTCCGTTCTGCAAGCGCTGGCTTTCGGAAGCGCTGCCCTCGAAGGCGGGCGTGGAATTGGCGTTGCGCGACTTGTACAGGCAGGAGATAGTCCGCGATTACCCGCCG
>PFPF01000035.1:3036-10528 GCA_002792915.1 Candidatus Micrarchaeota archaeon CG_4_10_14_0_2_um_filter_60_11
CACGGTAATGGTGGAAAAGGACTCGGTTAAGGTTCTCGGCTAGCAAGCCTTTTAAAAGCCGCGAGAGTTACGAAGTGCGATGCACGAAAAAAGCGCGGCGCCCGCGCAACCGGCGCAACAGCCGCACGAAATCAAGATTACGCTCCCCACCATCAGCCTGCGGTTCGACGAAAAGTTACGCAAGCGCCTGCCGCTCCTCCTCATAATCGCCGTGCTCTTCATATTCTCGTGCATCCTGTTCGACAAGGCTAACCTGCGCATCATCGACGTTTTCGACTTGACGCGCATCGCCGGCGTGTACGGCAAGCTGTTCAGCTTCGCGTTCATCCTCTTCGCCGTGCTCTTCGCCCTCGCGCTCGCGTTCGCCATGTTCTACGCCAACGGCGCGACTTCTGGAACTGCGCTACTGGTGCTTCCCGCCACCCTGCTGCCCGCGATAATCCTCTGGCTCTTCATGCCCAAGATGGGGCTCGTCTTCGCCGCGTTCTCGCTGGGCCTCACGCTTGCCGCGCTGCTCACGGTTCGCGAACAGCAATTGGACCTGCAAAAAGCGTGGAAAGTTGCGCGCCGCTCGCTCGCCCTGCTGCTCTTGTGCGCCGTGGTGATTTGCGCGCTCAAAGTCTGGATGAGCCAGGACGCCTACGCGAACATCCTGTTCACGAGCCTCGACGTGGTAGTAATGAAGGACGCCCAATTGTCGGGCATGCTGTCGGGCGCGGGCGGCTCGGCCGCGCCGCTGATAAGCGAGGACCAAATCAAGTCCGCGATAACCAAAAACGACGTTGAAAACGCTTTGGCAAAATCCGCCGTGTTCAACGAAGCGACGCATAACATGACCGCCCAACAAAAGAGCCTGCTGCTGATACAGCTGGAAGCATCCGTGGAAGACCTGGCTTACGCGAAGGTGCTGCAAGCCACCGGCGCGGGGCAGCTGCCCGCGGGAATCGAGGGCGGCGGGGTGATAACGCACTACGCGGAAGCGTCGGACCTCGGAAAAGCCGTCAAGTCCGCCCTGCCAATCGCGATAATCCCGATAGTGTGGACGCTGGGCGCGATAGCATTGTTCTTCGTGCGCGGCATCGCCGTCGCCACCTGGTACGCGCTCGTCAAGCTTTGACGGGTCGCCTGCGCGTTATTTAAACTTCGGCAACGCCAGATATTTTCGAGCGGGCCCGTAGCTCAGCTTGGATAGAGCGACTGGTTCCGAACCCTTCGCGAGAGGGGCGGGAGTCGAAGCTTCGGTCCCAGTTGGGGGAGACACCAGTAGGTCGCGGGTTCGAATCCCGTCGGGCTCGCTACTTGTTTTTAAAATGGGCGCCTTAATGATTTTCGAATGATCATCGCGCTCGTTTTCGCGGCGGCCTGCCTGGCTTTCGGCTTCGCAGCCACGCTCGCGTTCAAGCTCGAGGCAACCGAACGCGTCGCCGTCGGCATAGCCGCGGGCGTGCTCGCCGGCGGCTGGTTATGCCTGCTGTTGTCGTGGTTCGCTTTCGGCGCGCTGGATGCGGCGCCCATGCTGGCGACGGCGCTAATCCTGTCAATCGCGGCGTTGGCGCTCTACAAAAAATTCGGTTTGCCAAAACCGGTTTCTTTCGACAAAAAGACGCTCGCAATCCTAGCCGCAGCCGCACTGCTTTTCCTGCTCTTGAACTGGCGCGTCACTCTCGAGCCCAACGCGGCGGGCGGCGCGGCTTCGGTAATCAACGTGTGGGGCGACGGCCCGTTCCATTACGGCCTGGTCGACTCGTTCGCCTTCGGGTCGAACCTGCCGCCGGAATACCCGGTCCTCGCGGGCGCCAAGCTAGGCTACCCGTTCCTCATGGACTTTTGGACCGCCTGCCTCGTCGCGGGAGGCGCGGGCTTGCGCGAGGCCGTCGTTTTCTCGAACGCCCTCGTTTTCCTCGCGCTGTTGTGCGGCGCGTTCGCGCTCTTCAAGAGGCTGGGGGGCAGGCGCGCGGCGCTCATCGGGCTGCTTTTGTTCTTCGCGAACGGCAACGCGGGAATAATCCACGCGACGGGCAACGGCTTCGCACTGGACCAGGACTACTCGCACCTGGAAGACGCGGGCCTGTCGTTCATGAACCTCACTTACGCGCTGTTCATCCCGCAGCGCTCGATTCTGCTGGGCTTCGCGACCGCGTGCTGCGTTTTCTTCCTGTTTTACGACTTCGTTTTCGGCAAGGGAGGCAAAAAGGAATTATTTTTGGCAGGGGTGCTGGCGGGCTTGAGCCCCATGGCGCACGCGCACTCGGCGCTGGCGATAGGGCTCGTCTTCGCCGGGCTGTTCGCCTACAAGCCGCGCCGCGAGTGGCTGTGGTTCCTGTTGCCCGCGGCCGTGCTGGGCCTGCCGCAACTCTGGTGGATGCTGGGACAGGCGCAAAGCGGCTTTTCGGGCGTGCACATAGGCTGGCTCAACGTGAACGAGGGAAAAAGCGCGCTTGACTTTGCGGTTTTCTGGCTCCGCAACGGGTGGCTCGTACTCGCGCTGGGCGCGCTCGGCTGGTTTTACGCGAAACCCGAGGCGAAAAAGTTCGCGCTGCCGTTCGCCGCTTTCTTCGTCATCGGAAACACGCTCCGCTTCCAGGCGTGGGATTGGGACAACATCAAGGTGCTGTCCTACTGGTTCCTCGCCTCGGCTTGCCTCGCGGGAGTGCTAATCGACAGGCTGTGGTCCGCCAAACGCAACGAGTTGAAGGCGCTCGCCGCCTTCCTCGCGCTCGCGGCAATCGCTTCGGGGCTGCTGACTTTCGCGTGGATGGCTTTCGGCTCGAACGCGCGTTACGAGGTTTACACCGCGCAGGACTTCAAAATCGCGGAGTGGGCAAAAAGCAATACCTCCGCGAACGCGGTTTTCGTCACCGCGGATTCGCCGCAGGACCCGGTTTCCTCGCTCGCGGGGCGCAAGATAGTGATGGGCTTCACGGGCTGGCTGTGGAGCCACGGGCTCGCGTATTCCGAGCGCGCGGACCGGGTGAAAGCGTTCTACCTGGACCCGTCGTGCGCCGCCCTGCGGGCGCTCGGCGCCCAGTACGCCTTGGTGTCTCCGCGCGAAAAAAGCATGACTCCCGCGACGCAGGCGTTCGACAGCCGCATGCGAAAAGCCTACGAGTCGGGCGGATACGCGGTCTATTCCTGCTAGGGCCACAGACTAAAGCAGGTTCTCAGCCAACGCTTCGCCCAAGTCGAATATTTTTTTGGCTCCAAGCGCCGCGAGGGGGATTAGCGCAACCCCCAAGAAGACGATGAAGCGGTCCATGAACACGCCGATGCCGACCAAGTCGTTGAAACACGCAAACAGCCCGGCGCCCGCGCACGCAAGCGCAAAGTATTCGGCGTTAAGCGGCTCGAACGGCTTGCGCACCACGCGCACCAACGCCGCCACCGCGCCCAACGCACCCAACAGGAGCACCGCGCGCCCCGCCTTGGTGGCGAGCAAGTCCGCGGTCACCTTGCCGCCCTCGTGGTTCTGGAATTGCGCCAAGCCGAACACGTCCAGGTTGCCCGTGATGAAGAAGTGCCATCCGAAGTAGACGGCGACGCCGGCCAGCCAGCACGCGAACGCCAGCTTCGCGGGCGCGTCAAGCGCGAGCTTCCTCTTCTCCGCCTTTGCCGCGAGCGCCTGCAACAGCTTCAGCGCGAAGAAAGCGAAAGCGCAGCCCACGAGGAACACGCCCGCCTCCTGGTGCGTCAGCACGACCAGCGCGGTCGCCGCAAGCGCCGCAATTCGGTTGTTCTTGATTATGAGGTAAAAAGCGATTGGCAACAGCGCCAATCCTAACGCCTGCGGCAGCGGGCGGACCGTGTAAATCAATAGTTCGGGCACGGCTGAAGCGAGGAGCGCGGCGGCAGCAGCGGGCCACTCGCCCCACAACTCGCGGCACAGCACGAAGAAGCCCAGAGGCAGCAGGATTGCAAACAGCATGACGAACAGGCGGCCGACCAAGTCGAACGGCAGGCCCGTCAGCATCACCGCCTCGGCGTACGCGAAACGGTAAACCGGCACGTACAGGTTGGGCTGCCCCCCGCCGTAGGAATAATCGTCGGCGAACGGGTACTGCCCGGTTTCCACGAGCTCGCGGCTGCTCGCCACGTGAATCATCGTGTTCCCGTAAGTCGGCATGACGAACTCGTTGAACACCATGGAGTGCGTCCACAAGCTCAAGGCAACGGCTGCAAGCAAAAGCAGCAACGGCAGCCTCTTGTTCAACGGACCATGCAAGCCGTTCACGGGTTCACCTTGTAAATCGCGACGCCGCTGCCGTAAACCTGGGTGAAGTACGGCTCGACGAAAAGCGAGCGGTTGGCTTCCACCCAGGAATATCCCGCGAAAATCTGCCGGTTGGGAACCCACGCGTAAGCCGCGCCGTATTTCACCGCGGTGGCGTGCGCCTGTTCCGCGCTGGCCGCGCCGTAAAAGTCGTACTGGAACGCGCGCATGCGCTCGACAACGTTGGGAATGATTGCCCAGTCGCCGCCAACCGTAGCCTCGCGCAGCGTGTTGCCCATAAGGAACTCCCCGCCGAAAATGTCGGTCGCAAACAGGGTGCGCGGCGCGGTGTTGGCGCGAACCCAATCCATGGCGGCCAGCTCCTCCCTCGTGACGACCGGGCTCATCCACGGCCGCGCCTGCGTCTGCCCCGCGTCAACGTCCTGCCAAGCCAGCCAGGCCGCGGCAAAGACCAGCAACAGCGAAAAAGCGAGTTTCTTCATTGCCACGCCATAAGTAAAGCAAACCGTTTTTAAACAGCTTTCACCACAGGTCACCCAACCGTGAAAACCGTCAAGAAAGCGTGGGACGCCATAGCATGCGAATGGAACGAGTACCGCACAAAGCCGTCCGGCCCCGCGAAGCTGCTGCTGCGCGGCTGCCGCGGAAAAAAGGCGCTGGACGCGGGCTGCGGCAACGGCAGGAACGCAACGCTCATCGCGAAAAAGTTCGCGTCCGTCGAAGCCTGCGACTTCAGCCCGCAAATGGCCGCGAACGCGAAGAAAAATTTGCGCGGAAACAAGAAGGTGCGCGTAGTAGTCGCGGACATCCGGAAAATGCCGTACGCCGATTCAACTTTTGACGCGGTGTTCTGCCTCGCCGCGCTGCACCACTTTCGGAAGCCCCAGCTGCGGCACGCGCTGGCCGAGTTGAACCGCGTGCTCAAGAGGGGCGGCTCGCTGCGTGCAAGCGTCTGGAACAAGGAGCAGCCGAAATTCCAAAACGTTGGAAAAAACGCCCGCGTGCCATGGCGCCTCAAGGCCGGCGGGCTCGTGCAGCGCTTCCACTCGTTCCACTCGGCGCTGGAATGGAAGGAAATGCTGCGGGAGAACGGTTTTAAAAGCGCGAGGGCTTTTTATGAATCGAACGGCAAGCGGGCGCCCGCGCAAAGCGCGCGAAACCTGTGCTTCGCCGCGGAAAAAGCTTGAACTTCGAAAAGGTGGGTCGGATGGAAGAACTGAAGAAAAAAGTGTCCTACATGGTTTACGGCGTTGCCGCGCTCGCAATCCTGCTGGTCTTCTCGAGCGTGTACTTCTTCACGCAGATTAGCACTCTCGACAACAAGATAACCCAGACGCTCTTCGACCAGAACCTGCAGCTTCAGGCGCGCCTCACCCAGCTGGAAACCAAGGTCGGCGCGCTCGAGCAGCTGAACCCGCTCAAGTACGCCACGCTGAGCCTGTACTACGACTCGTCGTGCGCCTCGTGCAAGAACGGCGCATTGCTCGCGGGAATGGAAAACTTCACGCGCGCGATGGCAGCCACGAACAACGTCCAAGTCGAAGTCACGGACGTGGCGAAGGGCACCGTCGCGCCCATGGGCAAGCTGCCCTCGTTCTACGCCGCCCGCACGGACGTGGCGAACAACAAGGGCCTCGTGGACGTCTTAAACGACTTCGTCCAGAACGGCGGCTACCAACTCGTGCAAATGCAGGACGGCGTCGCGGTCATAATGCCGGGCTACACGGAACTCGTGAACTCGGGCTGCAGGAACGCAAAGCCGCGCGTGGACGCGTTCTACGACGGCTCTTCCATCATCGCGGCGCAAGGCGTGGCCAACGCCAAGGACTACGCGGCCGAAAAGGGCGGAATCGACTTCCGCATGCGCTGCTACGGGAGCGACAACGCCACGCAACAGAAGTGCGCGCAGGACATCGGCCCGGCGAACTACACCGAAAGCCAGCAGCTCTACTCGGAATACATGATAAACGCGGACGCGAACGCGCGCTTCGTCGTGGACTGCAAGTACGAATTCCCGGCGTTGAGCGCGGACGAATTCGAGGCGGGATTGTGCCTCGTGCGCCCGGACGCGTGCGCGAACTCGACAGCCGCCTGATTTTTATTGGCGGCGGCACCAAGTAAAACCGTGAAAAAAGCCGCGCTCATCGTTGCCGCGCTTTTGGCGTGCGGCAGCCTCCTCTTGTCCACCGCAACGCTTGCGACGGGGCAAACCGCGAGCTACGCCGACGGCTGCACGCTCACGCTGTCGGACTACTCGGCAACGGCAGCGTTCATTGAACTAGACTGCGGGCAGCCCACGCAGGCTTTCATCGCGCTCAACGAGTCAATAGAATACCAAGGCGTATCCGTGACTCTGCAATCGCTCGGCCAAGGCAACGCGACCTTCTCTTTCAAGGCAACCGCGCGCAAGAAAATAACAACGCAAGCCGAGGCGCTGGACGCGGCGAGGGCGTTCGTCTCAAGGTATCCGGCCGAATCGCTCGAAATCGAGGGCGGCGTTGACTGCGACGGCAGGCGCGGCGCCGGGAAATGCTGGGCCGTGTCTGGCCACGAAAAGATTTCGGTGCCCGCAACCAACCAAACGCCCGCCTACGAACGCTTGACGGGCGCAGCCGCGTTCGTGGACGAATACGGCGAAATCGTGCGCCTCGTATCGGTGACTTGAGTTGCGCCTAGAATACGCGGCAATTGCCATCGTCATAATTGCCGCCGCGGCTTGGCTCGCCTATGACAATTTCATGCCGCGCGAGTTCACGGTTTCGGTCAAGCTGGCGGACAGCCAAGGTCTGCCAATCAACGCGACAGTCCAGCTTTACGCCGACGACAGGCTCGCCGCCGAAGCGCAAGTGAACGGCGAAGCGAATGTCAAGATTTCCGCCAAGAAAGGCGCGGCGCTCATGGCGCGCGCCTCGGCCGACGGATTCATCCCGACGCGCGCGGGCTTCAGCGGCGCTGCGGTTAAAATAACGATGCAGCGCGAAACCGCGCGAACCCAAAAAACCGATTTCGTCATAGCGACGGGTTACGCGAATCTCGAAAAAAAATACGGGGCGGCCTTGGCTAACGAAATAAAAACAAAAATCTTGGAGCTCGCTTCCGCGGCGCAGCAATACGACGGCCTGCAAACGCAAGCGATTTTCCTGGACGGCAATTATTCGACGGTGGGCGAAGCGGTTAACGCGTTGCAACCCGCCTATCTGCTAATCGTCGGCGGCCCCGCAATCGTGCCTTTCGGCGAGGCGGAAACGCCGCTCAAGGGCGCAT
>PFPF01000028.1 GCA_002792915.1 Candidatus Micrarchaeota archaeon CG_4_10_14_0_2_um_filter_60_11
TTTCCTTCAACTGCAAACTTGTGCGCGGGCTTGGCCAGCCACGCGGCTCCCACGCAAAGCGGCGTGCAAGTTAACGGCTGGCTCAAAGCCGACTACCTCGTGGAAAGCTACAAGGAGTTCCCCACGGGCGCCATCGAAACCGGCGGAAAGCGCGTCAAGTTGACGCGCACCTCGGACAATGACGCCGGGCTCGCCAGCTTGATTTCCAACGAGCACCCGATTCAACCGGACGGCAGCCTTGCGGGCACAATTATCGCTTCCAGTTTCGGCGCCGAGTTCGAGTGGAAGCGCGCCAAGACCCTGCCGATGGAGTACGCTTCCGACAATCTCGTTATGGCCTTCAACCTATACCAAATCAAGTCACAGGCATATTGCTACCTTGAGAAATCCGGCAAAACGCTGGAAGGCATTCAAAATGACAAAGCCATCCAGTCCCAAGACAAGCCCACGGCGCTCGCGGCGATAGTTGCAAAGGGCGCGGCTGACGTGCAGTGCCCTTCCGACGCGTACCTGGAACCCGTCGCGTCACTCGAACAAAAACTTGATATTTACTATTATTACAAGTCCGGCAGCGAGCTGAAGCCGTTGGCCGAAGACGATGCGTTCTCTTGCAGCGGCTTGACTTGCACCGAGAAGCCGGCCGTGGTCTCTACCGCGCCCAAAAAGCCCGTGATAGTGTTCGACCCCAAAACCGGCACTTCGTTCCAGCCCGGCGTTTACATGCTTGAAGCCACCTACCCGGCAAACCAGCAGGCCGCGCCCGAGCTGGCAACGCTCTCGCTGAACGAGCTTTACTCGCACGCCGAAAGCTCGGGGCTAACCGAATACCTGCTAAAGGTCGGCACGACTTACCACACGCAGGATTACACAATTCGCATCGACGACGCGAGCCCGCAGCGCATACTCTTCAGGTACCGGCCCAGAAGCGGCGATAGCGGATCGCTCAGCCTTGACTTGCTCAAGGAAGGCGATGTGGGCTACGAATACGCCAAGTACGCGGCGAATAATTACCTGATGATTGGCGGCATCTTCCAATTCAAGAACCAAAACGACGGCTCCGCTGCCGCCACCGGTCCGTACGCATCGTTCGCCGAGTGCACCGGCAACAGCCCCAAGTACTGCACCCTAATCGTCGACCACGGCACGCGCGCAGCCGCGCAACAGCCCGGCGGAACGACGGGCACCGCCTCGTGCACCGCGGCCTATGATGCGGCGGGCAACTTGCTTTTGACCGTAACCGACGGCGGTCCCGACCTCACCAAGGAAGATGCGGTTGCTGTAGTGCTAACGGCCAATACTCTGGTGGGCGACCAGCGGGTCGCCGTGGACAAGGGAAAAACGGAGAAAGCAAAAGTCACCGTGCCGGAGACGGATTTGCGATACCTCATAGACTGGAATGACGGGAGACTGGAAGCGACTAAGGACGGCCAAGCGTCGACGGTGTGCTCTTTCGAGCGGCCAATTCCCCCCTGGCAGGCGGTGGTAGCGGAAATCACGTGCACGGATTTGGAGAAGAAAGACGGCGCCGTGTCCGCGGATGCCGTGTTGAAAGTCACCAAGATAACGGGCGAAACCGAGGCTGAAGCCCAACAAAAAGCAGACGCGGAAGTTGAAAACAAGGGTTCCGCCGCGGCGATAATCTCGAAGCCGGCGTTGTCGGCAATCCCGTCCAGAGTGACTTACAATAACGAGATTTACGTGCTGGGGCAGAAGGTTGCAGTGAGCGAAAACAGCAATCAAGTTGAGGTGCCCGCGGAGGGAAGCATGGAGGCAGTCAAACCGTTAAATGGTGAAGACCAGCCTAAAACGTTTTCGCTGGACTTGAGCCGCATGCAGCCGTGGCTTTACCGGCAAGCCAAACTCGCGTGGGATTACCTTACCAGCCTGGGTTCAAACACGCCGGAGGAAAACGAGCTAGAGAAAGTTAACCTTAAGACTCAGGTTCAAGTGACGAAAGAATCGGCCAGCATACCGGCAGGGCAGGGCACTGAAGAGACTCAAACGACGACCGAAACCAAGCCTCTGGAAACGAAATGCACGCAGGAAAAGAGGGTTGCCGCTTATTCGATTAACCTGCCCAGTTGCACGTTCACTCCTTATGGCGACAACTACGTCTTCACGCTGGATGCCAAGGTATTCAAGGACGGCGCCGCGTCGGAGTTGAAAGTCTTCGATTACTTCACGGGAAGCATGACCGCGGAGGGAAACGCGCCGGTGGCCGGCGACATTAAAACCAGCCCTTTCACCGTCGACGCCAAACGCGCAACGCCGCCTTCGGCTTTCGAGCCGTTCGTTTTGAGCCTCTCGAAAAATAACAATGACCCCCAAGACGGCAAGTTCGCGCAAAATTCCTATGAAATTACCTGCGCGTTCAAGCCGCTAGATTTGAATGCGGCCATAAGCGCGGCCGCGGCGATGGACGAGTCAAGCAAATACCTAGGTCTCAAAGTCGAAGAGGGAGCAGTCCGCATTAACGGCAAGGGGTTTAACCAGCCAGCCTACTACTTGGGCGGAACGCACTCCAATGAAAACTTTTACTTGGTGACTGCCGGAGGCAAGCTGCCACTCGAAACGCCCTCTACCGTCGCTTGGCGGAAAGGCACGCTGAAATCGGGAACTCCCGTCAAGGTCTACGCGGTCGGGCAGAAATACGAGTCTTACGAAGCGGTGCTCATCTTCAACGGACCGATAACCGCGGCGCCCGCTGCAAAGATAGCGGTTTCGCCAGAAGAAGCGGCGAGGGGGATATTCGGCGTCAACGACTTAAAAACGCCCATCGGAGTTTACACCGGCACAACGCGCTATCAAGACATGGCGATCATACTCGGCATCTACAACACGAATGTGTACCAGCTTGCCAACCCTGCAGAAAATCAGAACGCAGGCAAACTTCAGCAGTATATGCACTACTTTAACAGTTTGCCGGCGCAAGTGTCCGTGACGGGGGATTCAAATACAGCCAAGTTCATCGACGCCGTGAATAGCATAACCGCGTCAAGCCACCCGGTAGCGTGCGATGGCATATACAGCGACCGGCAATTGAGCGCGCTTCCCGAATTCTGCCGCTCCCTCCGTTGTCTCAAAAAGTTGAATGCGGTGCAAATCTTCATATTGAAAGGCTCAAAAGACGACACCGTAACTCTGACGTTTGACAAGGGCGACGTACGGGGAGACTTCAAAATAAAATTAATGCAGCCAAACCAAGAGGATAAAACACTTTGCGCAGAAGCATCAAGTTACACATTCCCTGTCGGAATTGAATTCACAACCAGCTAGGAACGGTATTAGTGATTTCAGACGGACGCGGAAAAAAGCACGGCGGGAGTTTGCGAACGGTCGGCGCGAACTCTCGCGAGTGGCGCCGACCGACCGAAAGCAATTTGAAGAGGGCAAAAGTAACGCATTTGGAAGGTGCTTGGTGATGGACCGCAAGTATTCGGCTTACATGGACGCGGGGCTCGGCTCCATCACCGTCGGCGAGACGGACACGATAGTCGCGATGCCCAACCGCACGGTTAAATTCCCGACGCGGTACGTGGACTCGTTCTCGATAGGCGAAAAGCAGCCGCTCGGCAAAATCAAGGTCACCATGTCGTACTACGACCTGCTCGCGAGCAGGGAAACGCTCGTCTTCTCCATGTCCGAGAACGAGGCAATCGCGCTCAAGCGCGCGTTCGGGAAGTAAACGCTTAAATACGCCCCCGTTCAACTGTTTCTTTAATGAAACAATTGTTTCAAAAATCAAACACTTGGAGGGTTTTGGCTTTTTTCTTCGAGGACCCTTACTCCGAGGTTTACCTGCGGGACTTGTCGCGCCGTTTGAAGGCGAACGCGTCCACGGTTTTGCGGGTTTTGAAGATTTTGGAGTCCGAGGGGCTGGTTTCGCGCCGGGTTGAGCGGAACGCCGTGTTTTTCAAGGCGGTGCAAAGCGGCAGTTTCAAGGCTTTGAAGACTGCGTTCACCCTGTCCAAGTTCGCCAGAGTGGTTCCCTTGTTTTTGGAGAAGTCGCGCGGGCTGGCTTGCGTTCTCCTTTACGGGAGCGCGGCAAAAGGCGAGGACGGGCCGTCAAGCGATTACGACGTGCTGTGCGTTGCCGCGGATTGCGGCGTGACGGGCGCGGAGTTGGGGGGGCTATTGGGGCGTGAGACTAATTTGAGGAAGTTTACGATGCGGGAGTGGGCTGAAGCGGGCAGGACGAACCGAGCGTTTTATTTAAGCGTGCTTTCTGATTCAATCGCATTGTACGGTGAAAAGCCGGTGATTGATTGACGGTTGGAGATTGCCTGGAAAAGCGTTTGCTGCGGCGCGAGCGCCCGGACGCGTTGAAGGCAAAAAAATCGTTGGAAACCGCGAAACTCAAGTTGACGGAAGCCTCCGAGCTTGCCGAAGCCGGTTTCCCGCGGGTGGCGTTGGTCACTGCGTACTCGTCCATGTTTCATTCGGCGAGGGCGCTCTTATTCAGGGACGGTTTCGTCGAAAAATCGCATTATTGCCTCGTAGAATTCGTGCGCGAAAATTACGCGAAAAAAGGCCTGGTCGAGCCGGGTTTGGTGACGGTTTTCGACGCGCTGCGCCAGGAAAGGCAGGACGTGATGTACGGGTTCGGAGAGGCGAAAGTCAAGGCGAAAAACGCGGAATTCGCCATTGAAAACGCGCGCAAGTTCGCGAAAGCAGTGGAAAAATTGTTGGGTGGTTGAATGAACGGTTTGATGCGCTGGCTTCCATTTGCAATAGCCCTGCTGGCTTTCGTTGCCAGCGCGGTTGTTTACGACGCCATGCCGCCGACAATGGCAACGCATTGGGATGCGTTCGGGAACGCGAACGGCTTCATGGACAAGGGCACCGCGCTCTTCTTCCTGCCCGTTTTGATGCTGGTTCTTGCGGGATTGTTCTTGCTCATACCCCGAATCGACCCGTTGAAGGCGAACATCAAGAAGTTCGAGGGCGCCTATTGGGCGTTCGTCACCGTGATGATGCTCTTCATGCTCGCGTTGCACCTGGTTTCCTTCGCAATCAACGCGGGTTACGCGATTGACATCCGTTACGTGCTGTTGCCCGGCCTCGCGGCGGTCTTCTATTGCTCGGGCTGGCTGATGGAGCGCGCCCAGCCGAACTGGTTCGTCGGAATCCGCACGCCCTGGACGATGTCCAGCCCAAAGGTTTGGAAGAAGACGCACGAGCTTGGCGCCAGCCTGTTCAAGGCGACGGCAATCCTGTGCATGGTTTTCATTTTCTGGATTGACTTGGCGGTCTTCGCGGTAATCGGCATGGCGCTCGCCACGACCGTAGCCCTGGTGGTTTACTCGTTCCTCGAGTTCCAAAAAGAGAAGCGTCTCAAGGGCTGAAGCCAAAGAGTTTTATTTGTTTCCAAGGTAATGCGAGCATGAACAACAAGCCGCTGCTTTTCCTCTTGTTACTCGCGGTTTTCGCCGCGAGCCAGTCCACGCTTTACGCGCCCGCGGTGGACGCGGCGGGCAACGGCATACTCACCACGCTCGAGGCGCGCGCGGTCGCGGGCAGCGGCGGCGTTTTCATCGACGTTGAGCCGTACATTAGCGTTGACACGCAGGAGTCGGCGAGAACAGCCGTTCGCATCGCGGCGGGCAAGGCGGGCGTTTCCGCGGGCAATTACGACGTCTTGTACAAAATCGTGGCTGACGCCGAGATAGTCGACGGCCCCAGCGGCGGCGCCGCGCTCACGCTTTTGGCTTACGCGGAGTTCACGGGCCGCGCGCCGCGCGGGGACATCGCCATGACGGGCACGATAGAGCGCGACGGCAGCATCGGGAAAGTCGCGGGCATTTCCGACAAGCTTGACGCGGTACGCAAGGCGGGTATCAAGCTGTTCGTTGTCCCGTTTGGGCAAAGCAGGCAGGGCGGCGTGGACTTGGCTATGATTGCCCAACGCGAGTTCAACATCCAAATGGCGGAAGCCCGCAATTTCGACGAGTTGCTCGCCTTCGCCTATTCCCCGGACGGCAGCCGCGTCAATTCGACCGCATCGGAGCTGCCGCAACTGCGCCTGGACGCGCTGAACTCCTCGCTCGAGTCGCAGGAATTCAAGAAAATCGTTTCCAGCCAGCGCAACAAGCTCGCGGCCGCAATCGCGGGCTTGAACGCGTCCGACGCCTTTGCAGTCGAAGCCCGCAGGGCGCTGAACGACTCGGACTACCTGCTGGAGCGGGGCTACTATTATTCCGCGGCGAACGTCGTCTTCACAATGAAAGTCGCGCTGGACGCGCAACGCGTGCAGAACTACTCGAAAGCCGACTTCGTGACGCTGGTCAACGCGCTGGACGGGCGCGTCAATGCCTTCCGCCCGGCGAACAAGACGCTCGAAAACTGGCAGTGGGTCTCGGGCAGCCAGGCGCGCTTCGCCTGGGCGTCGCTCAAGGTGCAGGATTTGCAGGATTCGTTGGCGCTCAAGCAGCCGCGCGCGATGGCCGAGGATTACGCTTCGGCGTTGAATTGGCTGGACGCGGCGGACGACTTGAACGCCGTTGCCGCCCAAAAGGGCGCGGGCACGGCGCTGGACGAGTTCGCGGCGCGCGACTTCAGCCAAGGCGTCCTGAACCAAGCCAACGTTGTGGGCGACAGGATTGCCGCGGGCGTGGATGCGGACATTGACTGGCATTTGGATGCGGCGCGCCAGGAGTTCGGCGGCGGCGACTACCTGACGAGCGTTTTCGACTCGTGCTTCGTGATTTCGTACTACGAGTCCGGCGAGGCAATCTCGAACGCAATCGGGCAGGACGATTTTGACGCGCTCAAGCCCGACGCGTCCGCTTACGGGCAAATGCAAGCCTCCTTGTGGGCGGAGTTGTATTACGCGCACGCGTTGTACGATTCCGAGGAAGCCAACCGAACGGGCGAGTTCGCGTACTTGACGAACGCGGTCAAGCTGCGTTATTTGAGCGAATGCCTCCGCGACAAGTCCGCCAACGCGCTGGTTGCGATTGCCAACCCGACGGCTTTGCCTTCCGCGTCGCCGTTGCCTTCGATGACGGTTTCCGCCGAAATAACGCAGGATTACGGCCGCGACAGGTGGATTTCGCTCGTAGGCGTGCTCTTGCTCGCGGCGGTGATAGTCATACTGGCTTTGGCGGTCAAGCTGCGCTTCAGCCGCCAGGAAACGGGGTTGACCGACGATGAACGCATGCGGAGATTGGACGACCTGCTGCTGAAAGGCAAAATCAGCGAGGCGGTTTACGAACGGCTTTCCAGCCGTTACGGCCGGCCGGCCAAGCGGCGTGCGGCGGCAAAGGCGGCGCCGCGGAACGCGCGCAAGACGCGCAAAAAGTGACTTTCATGAGCGACTCGGACTGGGCTTTCCTCGCACTCAACGTGATCGTCCTGCTGTCCTTCTTCGAGTTCCTGAAGACGCGGCCGAGATAGCCGCCAAACGGGGCAGGCGCGAAGCCAAACTCAAAATTCGTATTTTTTTTTGCTTCGCGGTTCAGGCTTGCGGCTTGTTCTTGAGGTAATCCGCCGCGCTCGTAGCTGCCAGCGCGCCTTGCGCGGTTGCCGCCACGATTTGCTTGAACCAGCCCGTCACGTCGCCCGCGGCGAAAACGCCGGGCACGCTGGTCGCGCAAGTCTTCAAGTCGACCTTGACGAAGCCCGCGGCGTCCGTTTCCACGCCCAGCGCAGCAGCCAGCTCGCTCATCGGCTTTATCCCGACCGCGATGAACACGCCATTGACCGGAATCTCGCGGGCCTGCTTGGTAAGCACGTTCGTTACTGCCACCGAATTCACGAAGCGGTCACCCTTGATTTCGGTTACCACCGTGTCAACCACCAGCTCCACGCCTTTTGCCTTCGCCTTTTCGACGAGCGCGTTCTCCGCGCGGAAGTCCTTGCTCCTGTGAATCAGGAAAACGCGGCACTTGAGGTCAACGAGCATCAGCGCGGTAGCGAAGGCAGCGCTTCCGCCGCCAATCACGGCAACGGGCTTGCCCGCGAACAGCGGCGCGTCGCAAGTGGCGCAATAGGAGACTCCCTTGCCCGCGTATTCCGCCTCGCTTTTCGCGCCCAGCTTGCGGTGCTCGGCGCCGGTTGCCAGCAAAAGCGTTTTTCCCGTGAAACGCGAGCCGTCCATGCCAACCGCGGCGAAGCCGCCGCCCTCGGCCTTCTCGATTTTGGAGACTTCGCAGCGCGCCACTTCCGCTCCCGCGGCTTTCGCCTGTTCGAGCATCCTGCCGGCGAGTTCCAAGCCGGAAACCGCCTTGAAGCCGGGGTAGTTTTCTACGTTCGGCGCGTTCGCCAGGTAGCCGCCCTCGGTCCCGCCTTCGAGCACGGTCACGCCGAGCCCGCGCCGCCTGGCGTAAACCGCCGCAGTCAGCCCCGCGGGGCCGCTGCCTATGACGAGCAAGTCGCAATCGCTAGCCATTCGTAACCGTCTCCAAAATTTTCTCCTCGCTAGTATTCACGCCCAAACGCTTAAAGTAGCTTGCTATCGTGCGCGCGTCGTGCCGCAGGAACTCCATGGCGTGCGGGTGCCTGACGCTCACCGCCTGCCCCCAGTCAATCGTGTACGGCTTGCCCTCGTGGAGTATGACGTTGTACGCGCTCAAATCCGCGTGGACCAGTTTTGCACGTTGGAAAGTTCGCCGCATGTCCTCGACTATCGCGTCGTGCGTCGCCTTCGGGTCGTCCAGCACGACTTCCACGAGCAACGCGCTCTGCACGCCGTCCACGCCCAGGAACTGCATCAACACCACGTTATCCTTGAGCTGGTACGGCTCGGGAACGCGCACGCCCGCGTCGTAAGCCGCGTGCAGGTTGGCGAACTCTTTCGACGCCCAAAGCTTGATGAGCGGCCTGCGCTGGCGGGACGGCTTGAAGAAGCGCGGGTCGCCGTCCACGTAATCGAACATCTTGTGGAAACTCGTGTTTTCGTACTTGAAGACCTTGACGGCCTTGAAGCCCCGCCTGCTGGACGCGCGGAACACTACTGCTTCCTTGCCTCCCGCAATCGGCCTGTCCAGCGACGAGATGGCGCCGGTGTTCAGCAGGCTGACCAGCACTTCGACCGTGGAGTCGTCGAACACGTGCTCCGCTATCTTCGTGCGTTCCGTGAGCGGCTTCCATTCGCGTTCCGGCTGCTTGCGTTTCGACTGCCTGTGCGCCATGCACTCATAATCATTAAAAAGGCGTTTAAATTACTGTCTTAATGCCCAAACCCGCGGGAAAAAAACCGGAAGTCAGCATAATCGTTCCCACGCTCAACGAAGAGCGGCGCATAACCGAGACCATCCGCGCGCTAAAGCATGCCGCGCCCGGCGCCGAAATAGTCGTCGCGGACGGCTTGAGCAGCGACCACACGGTATTGCTCGCCTGCAAGATGGGCGCGCGAATAGTCTGCGAGACCACCGACCCCGGCCACCGCAAGAGCATCGGCGCGGGGCGCAACGCGGGCGCGCGCGCCGCGCGCGGGCAAATATTGTGGTTCGTGGACGCGGACACGCGGCCCGACGACCGGTTTTACAGGCGCATGCTCGCCGAGTTCGAGGACCAACGCGTCGTTGGCGTGGGCTGCAAGATAATGGCGCGCGACTTGGGCTTCATGGACAACCTGATTTTCGACTTCCTCAACGGCCTGGTTTGGGCGAGCGTCCTCGTGGGGCGGCCCGCAATCGCGGGAAACTGCGTCGCCTACCGCCGGGACGCGTTCTTCAAAATCAAGGGATTCGACGAGGAAATGGAGGCGAGCGAGGACCAGGATTTGTGCATCCGCATCTCGAAGCACGGGCGCGTGGTGTACCTGGACGACGTCGTCGCGACGACTTCAAGCCGCCGCCTCAAGAAGATGGGTTGGCTGGGCCTTTCCCTTGACTGGGGCAAGACCACAATCAATTTCCTGCTCGGCAGGAAGACGCGCCGCTACGTCATAG
>PFPF01000066.1:0-5263 GCA_002792915.1 Candidatus Micrarchaeota archaeon CG_4_10_14_0_2_um_filter_60_11
TTCGACGGAAACCAGCGCGCTTCACCGCTTAAGCTTGTTCTTGATTGCCGCAACGAGTTTCGTGGCGTGCGTTAACGCTTCTTCGGCTTCGCGGCGCGTCACCGTGCCAGCCTTGTCGTAAACCACGTGGTGCCGTTTTTTGCGCGCGTGCTCGAAAAACTCCGCTTCCCCTTCGGCTGAAGCGCCCAACTTCATCCAAGCGTAGTCCACGACCGCCTTGTGGTGGGCTTCGCCCACCGGCGCGTAGCCCTCCGCGAGCATGAGCGCCCGCGTGGCTTGAATCATGGCGTTGTAAGCCACGGCGAAAGCCCAGTCGAACTCGCCCATTTTGAGGTTGGCGAGGCTGGCTTTCAAGTCGCGCTCCGCGACGGCTATGCAGTCCTTCGCCTGTTCTTCATCGGGCTTCACGGCTTTTACTTCGTTATCCCTAAGCAAGTCGCTCAAGTTCCGTTTCACTGCCTATCACCATCAGCTTCTCTTTTTTCAGCACCGCCTTCAAAAAGCCTTTCCTTGCGGCTTCCCTGAATTCGGCTTCAGAATAAAACGACGGGTTGACTTCCCTGCCGAGCGCCTCCTCTGCGGCGTTCAGCCGCTTGTAAAAACCCGCAGCCATTTTTCCCACGACTATCAAGTCCACGTCGCTGGCCGACCTCTCGTCGCCTCGCGCCAGCGAGCCGTAAACGAACGCCGCCCGGACTTCAGAACCGTCCAACGCCTTCTTCAACACTCCCGCCAACCCGCCCGACTTTCTGGCAATGGAAGACAACTCGCCGTACAAAAAATGCTTGGCGTTCGGCGAGTAAACCCGCTGGTTGCCGCGCCGCACGCTCTCCACCGCGCCTGCGGCTTCGAACGCGTCCAAAACCGACTTCACCGAACGCGGGTTGCACCCCGTGCGCTTCACTATCTCGCGAAAATGCATTCCCGCGGGCGCGCCCCCGAACAACGCGCACAACACGCGCTCGCGCGCCTCGGAACCCAAGAGCCAACGCAACATGATTACTTTTAGTAACCAATCAGTATAAAAAAGTAACCATTACGCCTTTGCGTTCGTCTAACGCTGGAAACCAGCGCGCCTTGTTTTCGTCCGCCTCCCACCGCCTACTTGTCGCAGTCGCTGATGCATTTTGCGAGTCCGTCGCACCCCCCGAGGAAGTCAGTGAATGAGCCGCTTGCAAACAAGTTAGCTTTGCCGATTTCCGCGATTTTGTAGTTTACCAGGGTGTTGCATACGTATTTCGGCAGCGGGCCGCCGGAAACTTTTAACACGTCGCCGCACTTATTGTCGGCCTGCTCGGAGCCGAACAGCCACAGCGAGTTGATGCAGTTTCCGTAAGTTTCGCTCTGGTCCGCGTAAACCGGCGCGCACAATTCCTGTTCGGTCACCGGGTTCTGCGTTGCCGTGCCCTTGCTGCATTGGGTTGCGCCCAGCTGGTCGGACATCTTGAGGCTGACCACATTCAGGTTGCCCTGCCACAAGTCCGCCTTCTGCGTGCTGCTCGAAATCAGCTCGTTGCCGAACCGCAAATCGTACAAGCCCTGGTTGTTCCAGTACGCTACATCGCCAGCGTGTTGGCAGCCCGCCGCAATCGTGCCCTGCACGCGCCACGCGTTCGGGTCGTTCAAGCCCATTCCTTCGTAAAAGTCGAATCCCACTAAGCCAAGCGTGTTGACGAGCACGGAGTGCCTGTACGACGGCCCGTATTGAATGAAATCCTCACTGGTCCCCGGCGTGTAGCGGTAATCCTCCGGGAAGTAGGAATACGGCTTGTAGTTCTGGAAGGTTTCGGTTTGCGAAAGCGGGTCGTCGGCCGTAGCCGAGAACAATACCTGCACGGGTTGCCTGCCCGCGCGGGTGAGCCAGCCCGTCTGTTCAAGCGGCCCGTAAGTCTCGTTCCAGTAAAGCCCGCTTTCGGAGCAGCCAATCAGGCAGTTGGGCTCGTCGCACCAGTTGGCGCAGCCGATGCTGCATCCTTGCGTTTGGACATCGCTGGGTGCGCACTTGTAGAAGTCGCCTTCGGCTGTCGCCGACTGGTTGTTCTGGCACAAGGGCTTTTGCATTGTGGCGTCGAGCGCCATGCCGCAGTACGCGGTCGTGCACGCGGTTGCCGACGCCTTGAAAACCTTGTTTTGGCTGGGCAGAACGGCAACGGCGATTATGGTGCCGTTGGCGCAAGAGTACGCCGTGCCCGTGTCGGTTGAAGACGACAGCGTTTCCGAGGCTTGTGCGTAGCCGTCGCCGTTCGAGTCGAAAACGCATGAAGGCTTGCCTAGGTTAATGCTGATTGCGCAGATGCCGCTCGCCGCGCAGGTGGTAACCGTGTCCTTGCTGACGATTGACATCGATTGCGTGTAACGCAGTGTTGCCGTGAGGTAAGTCGGTATGCTGCAAACGCTCGCGTTGAACGAGTCGCCGTATCCTATTCCTGCGTTGCCGGTTCCGGGCGCGAGCTTTTCGCAGCGCGAGTCGCATTGGTAGACGTCGGGCGCGGTTTCGCTGCATTCGCCTGCGCCGCAATCAGGGTACTTGTCGGTCTGGTTGCAGAAGGTGCAGGATATCTGCTCGCTGATGTTTTTGGGCGTCATGTTGCGCCACTCGTCGGCGGTTGCGCGACAGCACTCGGGGTCGTTGACGGCTTCGGGCTTGAAGCCGCCCTGCGTGCGCATGCACTTAGAGGGCGCGTCTTGGTCGCACCACATCGTCGTGCTCTTGCCGCGCCAGAACGCCTTCAATTCCGCGAGCGCGCGCGTATCGTTTATCATGTCCGCGATTGGCTGTTCGAGGAACTCTTGGGTTTTGCCTTTGTCGTAAATCTCATTTTGCAGGTAATCCAAATTCATGAGGCACCCGTAACTGTTTCCATTCGAGCTTCTCGTGATGTCCGCGCAATAAGCTTGGCAGTCGAAGGGGTTGATTGGCTCTTCAAACTCGTTGCCGGCCTGCTGCATGCAAGCAGCTTTGCAATCGGTATCTAACTCGGACTGGTCGTTTGGGCACTGCTGCGCGCACTGTTCGTACGAGCTGGAGTAACCGGAGTTGCCCGTTCCATGTTTCTGTTCACAGTTCTGCCAGCATGCGATATAATACCCGTCCGAGTGCTCGTTACATTCTTTAATTGCGGCTGCTTTGGTCTTGTAGAAGAACTCGCTGGTAAGGCCTTTTGGGAAGTCCGCGTTTCCATTGCCCAGCCCATCCAAGAAGCAGTTGTCCGCCGCGTCCGGGTTGAGCGAGCAGCGCGCGATTTCGATGTAGTGATATGGAATTAGCGGGTCCTCCTCGAAAATCGTCAGTTGTTCGTCGGTCGCGGGCTCGAAGGCGAAGACTTGCGTCGACGGCTCGTCGAACTGCATCAGGAAGTAGGTGTCGAAACTCGTCTTGATTTCGTCTTCCGTCTTGTCGCCGCCTTGGCCGCTGCTTTGGATGCGGTTCGCGATTATGAACCTGCGTGGGCTTTCGGTTGTAGTCTGTTTGTTGTTGGTCACTGCCCAGAGCTGCGGCGTGATCACGCCAGTGCAATCAGAGTACCACAACTTTTTCATGACCGGCCCAACGAAGAGGCCGGGCGCGATTTGCGCGTCGGGGCTGCTCACGAGCACGAACGAGCCGTTAGCGGTTGCGCGCAGCAGCGTGGTCTCGTTCTGCACGAGTATCGTCAGGTTCTTGCCCGCAGTCTCCTTGCCCTCGTCGCCCGCGCCCCAGAACAGGAATTGCGCGCTCGTCGTCGACAGGTGGTTCGCGACGACTCCCTTTTCCTTGCAAAGCGCTTCGGGGTGATAGCGCAGCACCATCGTCTTGTTTTGCGTGAGGCTGATGGACTGGGTGAAGCCGCCGCACGAGGAAGTGTCGACGGGCGTCTCGCTCAGAGGGTCGTAGTCGCACAGCTCGAAGCACTGCGAGTCGCCGGTGCCCTGAATCAGCACGTAACGCGGGCCCAGGTGGTTTTGTATGGAAACGTTGACTTTCACGCCGTCCGCCGGGAAGACGGGTGAGACCTTCATGCCGAGCGTGGTGCAGTTGCCGCCGTTCAGCATGAGGCGCTGCTCCGCGACGCGCGAGTCGTCGTAGGAGAGATACAGAGTCTGGCCGCAGTCGCCGCCTTCGATGCCAGTCACGTGGCCGCCTTGCTCCTGATAGTAGTCCCTCACGAGCGCGTTCTTCTGCAGCGTCGTAGTGTGCGCTCCCAGCGAGTCGGTTGTCGAGTGCTCGATTTTAAGGAACGAGCTGATTGCGTAACCCGAAATCGGCTCGCCGTCGTGCGTGACGGGCTTGGTGATTATCTTGAGCGTGATGTGCGTGTTTTCCTGCGTCACCGCGCCGAGGTTGACCGCGAAAGAGTGCGGGTTCGTTGGCGTGAAAGTCTGCTTGGGCGTGCCCTGGCGAGTCAGCTCGATTTGCAGCATTTCCAGCCCGCTTTGCGCGGTCAGCACCAGCGTGTTCACGTCGCGGGCGCGCTTTACCTCGATTTGCGCGTTGGCTTCCGCGAGCTTGTGGTGGCAGGTGTTAGCCGCGATTTCCAGCGGCAGGCAGTCGCTCATCGAGTACATCGTGTAAATGTTCGCGCTCGGCTGGGGGACGGGCGTTGTGGCGTTGTCGGTTTGCGTGAACAACGCGGTTATGGCAGCGTAATCGCTGGAAACGCCTTCTTCAAGCGCGATTATGCGGTAGTACGAGTTGTGCACGCTGGACACGCTGCCCGTAGTGAATTGCAGCGCGGCGGGCGTCTCAGCCACGATGCCGGTAGGCTTGGCGAGTATAGTGCCGCTGAATTGGAAGTTGGACGGGTAGGTAGCCGGGTCGTAGTCGTGGTAGCTCGGGCAGTCCTTGAGGTAGGACAAGTCCACGGAGAAACTGTTGCCTGAAACCACGACGTTCTGGCCGCCGTCGCACTGCGCGTTCGGCACGGTGAGCGCCATCAGCTGCGTGTTTTCGGGCAGCGAGTTGAACGAGATGCCTGTTGCCGCGTCCAAATTCTTGAACAATTCGACAGTGTAGTGTATTTCCAGCGGATGGAAGGCATCGTCCTGAGGGTCCAAACCCGACATGTCCTGCGCCTCGAAGCCCTCGCCGTGCAGCCCGCTGTTGTCCTGTTCGTATTCCAGCGTGATGCACGCGCCGTTCTGGCAGAGCGTCTTGGGGCTCAGCACAGGGTAGCTTTCGTTGTATGCGAGCGCGTCGCAGCCGCTGGGCAGGGGCGAATCCGCGCCAACGCCCAGCGACGGCGTGTAAGGGTTGCGCACGTAATCCGCGCCTTGCTTGTAATAA
>PFPF01000066.1:5379-9061 GCA_002792915.1 Candidatus Micrarchaeota archaeon CG_4_10_14_0_2_um_filter_60_11
CAGCCACGCGTAATCCTGCGTGGGGTTGTAGTCCACGGGGCTGCAGGCCAGCGTTGCGCCCGCCTTTTCAAGCGCGCCGGGCGGCGTGCGCCCGGAAATCTTGGCGTCCCCGTTAGCCCCAACCGGCCCGCCCAAGCGCGCGTAGGCTCCGCGCAAATCGCCCGCGTTGCCGTAAAAGTTGTAGTAAATAGTGTAAGTCTTTCCCAGCTTGAGCGAAGTGACGGTTTCGCCGTATTGCAGCGGGGCGGTGCTCGCAACTTTCACCAGGTAAATCGCAGTGCCGTTAACCGCGCTGCTGGGCATCAGGTAGTATTCCGCGTAGCGGGACGCCTGGGGCTGGAGGTTTTCGACGGTTTCCAGCGTCTCGAAGCCGCTTGACGCGGCGTGGATTGTCACCAGCTTGCGGCTGGGCACGGTCAGGTTGCACGACGCTCCCGCGACCACTTCGCAGGTTGCCGTTTGCGTGCCGTTCAGGAAGGCGGAAAACGTTGCGGGAATGCTGGCGTTCGTCAACAGGTTTTTGGCGCTCGCCACGAGCGTTGCCGCGGGGTAGTAAAGCGTCACTTGTACGGTTGTGTTAGCCGTTGAAAGCGTCACGGCGGCCGTTCCGTAGCTGCCTCCCTTGGACGCGTTCGCCACCGCGTTCGCGCCGAGCGGCAGGTCCCTGAACACTGCTTGCCCGCTGTTGCCTGTGCGCAACGAGGCCGCCAGGCTGTAGGCGAAGCCGTCGCCCGTGAAAGCGAAGGGTTGCACGGCCGCGCCGCCTACTGCGGCCCCTTCTTCGCTGTGAACGATTACCGTCAAGTCCGCGGTATTGTCCGCCGTTGCCTTTACGAGCGTGACGTTCAGGTTTTCGCCCGCGTAAAACGTCCGCGTGAAGCCCTTGAAGTAACCCGCCTTGTACGCCACCGCGTAATACTCGAGCGAGTTGTTCAAGTCAAAACTCGCCGCGCCTGCCGCGTTCGCGGTCTTTTCCGTCAACAGGATGCTGCGGTTGTTCTCAATCCTGTAAATTTCCACTTTTCCCGCGATTGCGGCGCCGCTGTCGCCCGAGAGGCTTATGACCGACGAAGCCGAGTTGATGGAAGCATTGGGCGAGCCCGCCGCCTGCCTCGTAACCACAATGGCGAGGGGCGCGTTCAAGTTGTTAACGCCGCCCTGCACGGTTATCGGCGAGTTGCTGCCGTCGAACGGGATGTATCCCTCCGCGGAAGCGGTGATGAACACGCGCGAGTCAACCGCCACGTCTTCGAACGACGTGATGCCGCCGTTGGCGGCGTCCGCGTAAGCGGTGCCCTTCTCCACGCCCGACGCGTAATCGTAAAGCTTGACCGTTGCCGTGGTTGCGACCGCCTTGCCCGTCGCCGCTTCGCTCACGCTCACCACGATTTTGCCGGTCGCGTCCTCGTCGTGCGCGTCCTTGAAGCTCCACTCGGGCTCGGGAGTCGGTTCGGGAATTTCAATCGCCACCGCGATGCTCAAGTCGAAGCGGACCGTGTCCTGCCCGCCGCCGTAGCTCGCGGTCTTCAAGCCGTAACCCTCCCTGAACGCCCTAATCGTGTACTCTCTTCCGGTTTGCAGTCCTTCGAGGCGCGCAATGCCGTCGTCGCCGGTCGTCGCGTTGGAAACCGCCATGTCCCCGTCGTACGCGGTTACCTGCACTCCCGCAAGCGGCGCGTTGTTCGCGTACACGCGGACCTCCAAGGCGGTTGCTTGCGGCGCCGTCAGCGCCCACGCCGCGAAGATGCCTCCGGCTAACAGGAGCGCGAGCAACAGCATGGCTACCGGGAAAGAGGGAACGCCCTTGTTTTCCAAGGGTTCCACGAAGAACTTAACCGCCGGAATGCCTTTTGCTTCCAGCGATTCCATGAACGCGTAAAACTTGTCTTCAAGGCCCGCGTAAAAGCCCTGTTTCGCGCCTTGTTCCATGAATAGAAACAAGGCAAAACTAGTTTAAAAGCGCGGTTGTTCAGGAACGCGCCCGCGCTTTGAAAAACATTTTTTCCGCAAAGCCCAGCGCTTTCTTGACGGTTTCCTTGTCGAAAACGCCGTACTCATAACCCGCGCGGTGTAACTCATCCACGAAGTCCAAGTACGCGCCGAACTCCTGCTTCGTTATCGTTTTCCCCACCAGGTTGTCGCGGGCAAGGAACTGCAACGCCAGCCTTCCCTTGTAGTCGGACGTCTTGCCAGGGTAACGGATTGTTTCAATGCCGCGCGCGTACAACAACGCCTCCAAACTGTTTTCCATCGCCCTGAACGCTTCCTCGGCGGCAACGTAAAGCCTGCCTTCCGCAAAATTGCTCTTGGCTGACTGCAAGTACTCTTCAGCGCGCTCAAGCGCCCATTCAGCCAAACCTTTTCGGTTTTTCTCCATACAGCGTCTTGCCTTCGGCGTGGACGAGCGAGTAAAACCGGTCGCCTTTTTTAAGCTTTTCCAGGTACGCTTCCAGTGAAACCACTATCGGCTTGCAGTCCACGCCGCGACCCTCCAGGCAAGCCCGCGCCGCAGCCTTCGCATCTCCCTCGCCGCCCTCGCGGGTTATAAACAGCAAGTCCACATCGCTCTCCCCCAACCGCGCGCGGCGCGCGGCCACGCTCCCGAACAAAATTATCGCCTTCAAGCCGTTGCAGCGCGCCGCAACGCACCCGGCAACGCGCCTTGCCTCGCCCTCGAGCGCGGAATCCAGGCTTCCGAACAACTCCTTCAACGCCGGGTAAAGGAAATGAGTTTCGTCAATCGAGTAAACCTTGCTTTTTCCCACGCGCTCCAACCGCACCAAGCCCGACGCGACTAACGCCGGAAACTGGCGGTTCACTTCAGAAACGGGCGCGCTGGCTTCCGCCGCCAACTCGCTTTCCGTCATTTTTTTGCCGCCAACCAGCGCGGCCAACGCGTTCACGCGCGTGCGCGAACCGAAAACCGAAGCCAAAAAACCCATTTTCGTAAAACCAAACTTATTTTCGTAAAACCGAAAATAAAAGCTTTTCGGCGGCGTTCCGCCTTTAAAAACTACCTAATGAAAGTGGAGGGCATGCAGCCGCGCATTCCGTTCAAAAACCGCAAACCCTCATTATCGCCATTGTGCTAGCATTATCCTTATTGCGCTAATTTGTGCGTGCCTTTCGTTTGCGGGCATTTTGCGGGCTTATGGCTGCAAAATGCGGCTTACCTGGTTTTCGTAGCCATGCGCGGCGGCTGCGGCGGGAAGCGCGTTTCGGCATGTTTTTATTGCCGCCAACGGAAAACTTATTCGAGGCGGTTGCATGAACTTTAAAGTCGTTCTGGAAAAGGATGAGGATGGCGCGATAGTCGCAACCGTTCCGTCGCTCCCCGGCTGCATCTCGCAAGGAAAAACCGAAAAGGAAGCCATAGCGAACATACGGGAGGCGATAGATTTGCACGTATCCAGCCTTGCCCGCGAAGGCATTCCACTCAGGGTTCCAAAGAATTACAAGACCGTAGAAGTCGCGTTCCCGGCATGAAACTGCCCGTGCTTTCGGCAAAGGAAGTAATCAAGACGCTCGGAAAAAGCGGCTATTTCGTTCACGACCAGAAAGGCAGCCACGTCCACCTCCGCCACCCGACGCGGCCGCCGCTTACCATCCCGAACCGCGGCGAGATAGCGCGCGGAACGCTGAAGGCGATAATCGAGGCTGCCGGGCTGAAGCCCGAGGACTT
>PFPF01000066.1:9114-9689 GCA_002792915.1 Candidatus Micrarchaeota archaeon CG_4_10_14_0_2_um_filter_60_11
TCTCCTTATTCCAGTTTACGCCGCCACACCCCCGCTCGGCCGAAAGAAAATAAAAAAAAAGAGGGGCGGCTTTCAAGCCGCCGGTTCGCGCTTTTTTAGGGGTTGCATTTCGCGTAGCCGTCCGCGATGCACCAATAGTTGCGTGCGGAAACCTGGCGGTTGCGGCACGCGAAGACCTTGTAGCCCATGTTCGTTTCGCTGGTGAACGCCTGCTTGCCATCTGTCGGGTGGGCCTTGGCGCACGGGTCGTCGGCGATGCAGGTTTTGTCCGCTGACGGCTGGTTGTTTTGCATTAACACCCACGGCAATACCGCGCCTGCCGCCCGGATTCCCGTGCCAACGCCCTGCAACTGGCCGAAAGCTTTACTCGGAATCTCAGGGGCTGCTAGCGGGAGTACTATCGACTGTGCGCCCTCCACCATAGGAGGTATCGCCACCGCAGGTTTTGGCACAAACGTTATCGCGCTGGCGAGCGCTTCGGAGGCTGCGCCCATGGCCGCGCTCAACCCAACCGTGGCCAAGAACTGGTCGCCGCACTGGCGGCCTGCCAAACCAGTGCCGTAGCCACGTATCGC
>PFPF01000042.1:0-6719 GCA_002792915.1 Candidatus Micrarchaeota archaeon CG_4_10_14_0_2_um_filter_60_11
GCACGAGAAAGCCGCATCGAAAGCGGTGACGGTTTTGCCGTCTTCCATCACCGTTCCGGCCTGCAGCGTGCTGCCCGTTGCCGAGACGAGCGGAGTCATCGAGCCGTTCGTCACGGTTGTGGTCCAGTTGAGTTGCGGGCAGGCGATCGCGCCGCCGTAATAGTCAAGGCACGAGGCCGCGAAGTATTGCGTTCCGCTTATGGGCACGCTTGCCGCATCAGGATTGAGGCTGCACGACTGTGCGCCTGCGGGCGCCGTAACGTTCACCGTGGCGGCGCACGAGTAGTTTCCGGAATCCGCGATTACAACGCCGTAGTCCGGCGTTGGGCCGGTTGAAAACACGCTGCCGAACGCGGACTGGAGCGGGCTCATGGAGCCGCCGGTTATCGTCGTAGCCCAGTCCATCACCGAGCAGTTGGTTTCGTTGCCCGCCGAGTCAAAACAAGTCGCGTAGAAGAATTGCAGGCTGCCTACCGCGATGGCCGCGCTCGAAGGCGTGAGGTTGCAGGCGACGGGACCCGTTATCGGCTTGGTCACGTTTACGAAAGCGGTGCACGAGAACGCCTGCGCTTCCGCCGTTACGGTGCGGCCGTCCTCCATCGTCGCGCCCGCATGCAGCGTGCTGCCGATTGGCGACTGCGCCGGGAGCATGGTGCCGCCCGTAACCGTGGTAGTCCAGTTCAAGTCGGGGCACGCGGCCGCGCTTCCCGCAAAGTCAAAACAAGCCGCCGAAAAGTACTGCGTGCCGCCCACGTGCACGCTCGTCGCATTCGGGTCGAGCGCGCACGATTGTGCGCCGCCGACGGGAATGACGTTAACGCTCGCGCTGCACGAGAAGTTGCCCGCGTCCGCGACGAGCACGCGGTCGTTCTCGGCAACCATTCCGACGTAAAGCGTTGTGCCGTTCTGCGATGCGGGAGGCAGGACGAAGCCGTCAGTCACGTCGGTGAAGAAGTCGATGATTGGGCAGTCCGTGGCGTTGCCCGAAGAATCAAAGCAAGTGGCGGCGAAATACTGCGAACCGCCGACGATTATGCTGGCCGCGTTCGGGTCGAGGCTGCACGAGACCGCGAAAGCCTGGGGTTTCGTGACGTTCACGCTCGCGTAGCACGAGAAGTCCACCGTTGAAGCTGCGACGAGCCTGTCGGTTTCCATCGTTGTGCCCGCGTAAAGCGTGCTGCCCGTCTGCGACTGCGCGGGAAGCATGAAGCCGCCCGTCACGGTGGTGGTCCAGTTGAGCGTCGGGCAGTCAAGCACAACGCCCCTCTTTGAATAGCAGGTGGCTTCGAAGTACTCGGAGCCGCCAACGCTGACTTCGGCCGCGCTGGGCGCGAGCGTGCACGCGTACGGCCGCGGTTGCGGCTGCGTAACTATGTTGACCGAAGCGTTGCAGATGAAAGCTATGGGCGCGCCCGCGGGCGACTCGGCGTAAACCAGCCGGCCGTCTTCCGCGACTTGGCCCGCGTAAAGCGTGCTGGTGTCGTTGGAAGGCGTGGGCAGCATGAAGCCGCCGGTGACGTCCGTAGTCCAGTCGAGCGCCGGGCATTGCACCGCAACGCCCCTCTTTGAGTAGCAGGCAGCGGTGAACGGCTGCGAGCCGTTGACGCTCACGTTGGCGGACGAAGGCGAGAGCGCGCACGCGAAGGCGTCGGGCACTGCCGGCGTGACGTTCACGTCCGCCGCGCACTTGAAGACCTGTTCGTGCCTGATCGTGCCGTTGCTTATGTGGTCCACCGCGTAAGACGCGTAGACGCCCTTGCCGTCCTCAATCGTTTGGCCGGCGGTGAGCGTGCTCGAGTCGTTCGCCCAGATGGGCGCCATCGAGCCGCCGGTCACGTCGGTAATCCAGCCCAGCACCGGGCAGTCAGTGTCCAGCCCCGCCGCATCGTGGCAGGCCGCGGTGAAAATCTGCGAGCCGCCGGGCGCAACGCTTGCCGCCGAAGGCGACAGCACGCAGTCCCTTGCGTCCGGGTAAACCACGTCGACGCTCGCGACGCACTTGAATTTTATGCCGCCTCCGCGGAACGCCGCGAGCACGGTCTTCCCGTCCTCAATCGCGCTTCCGGCGTGAAGCGTTGCCTGGCCGCCGAACGGCTCCATCCAGCCTTCGGTCACGTCCGTAGCCCAGCCGAGCGCCGGGCAGGCCGCGGGGTTGCCCTTGATGTTGTAGCAGGAAGCGGCGTAGCCGAGCGTGCCCGACGCGACTACGTCCGCGTTCGCGGGCGCGAGCGTGCAGGTGACTGCCTGGTCGAGCTGCGGCGCTATGGTTACGCTGGCCTCGCAGCGAAACCCGTGCGCGCTCATCGAATCGTGGTCCGCCCACACGCGCCTGTCTAGCTGCACACCGCTTCCGGCGGTGAATAGCGTGGAATCGTTAGAGTAAACCGGGTTTACCGTTGCATCCGTGGCGTCAGTGCCCCACTCGAAGAGCGGGCAGTCCACCGCGTTGCCGTAAGAGTCGGCGCACGCGGCGGCGAAAAGCTGCGAGCCGTTGGCCAGGACAATCGCGCTTTCGGGCGCCAGGCTGCAGGACGACGCCGGGCCCGCCTGCGCGTAAATTATCGCGCTGCACGAGAACGCGCCGAAGTCCGCGGTTATGCTGCCGGCCGCGGGCGTTGTCTGCGCGACGAAGTGCGCGGTGCCGAAGCCCTTGGGCGACACTCCGTATTCGGTAATCGAGCCCACGTCGGAGCCCCATGAATAGGAAACGCTCAGCGGGCATTGGGTTGGCTTGTAGCTTCCGCCTCCCAAATCAACCCCGCAAATCGCGGCGTAATCCCTGCCTTCGCCTGCCGCAACGCCGGACTTGGGCGGGTAGATCAGGCACATCGTCGCGGAGGCCGCGTTGGAATCAGAATTTTGCACGGCAACCGCTGCTTGTCCCGCATTGTACCGCCATTCGCGGCTCGAACTCGCAACGCGCTTCGCGCTTTCGGTTGGAGTTTGAATCGGCGTTTGGGTTTGCGTTTGGCCTTGTTTCTTGGCGAGCGCCTTTTCCTCTTCGGCCTTCTGGCTTTCAACCGCGGCCTGCGTTGGCAACGCGCCTGCCTCGACTTTCTTTTCGAGCGCCTTCAATTCTTCGGGGGTGTAGCCCGCTTGCGTGGCGGCTTTTTCCGCGAGTGCCTTGCTGTTCGCGAGCACTTTCTCGGCGGCTTTCTTCAGATAGGCGTTCACGTCGAACGACTTGGAAATTGCGGGGTCTGCCGACACGCTCGCGGTTGCGGCGATTTCAATCGCCGAAACCATTGAAACGAGCAAAAGCAACGCTATTGCCACAAAAGCCTTTCCACTCATTAGCCCCACCTTCCTAGCCATTAGTATATTAGACAGGAGAACAACTCGTATTAAAAGGTTACTATTTTTTAATAACTGCAAAGAGGTAACATTATCCGCGATTGCGGGTCAGCGTATGTAGGACAAGTCGCCTTTCGGGACTTCGGCTTGCGGCGGCTGCATCTGCTGGGGCGGGCGCATCTCGAGGAACGCCTTCTCGATTTTCTTGACGCGCGCGTCTATTCCTGCGACATCGAATTTTTCGCCGAAGACCCCGCCCAGGAATTCCACGAGGCGCTTGGCGCCGCGGGCGTCGAACTTGGTGCCGTTCGTCTCCACGAGGAGGCACGCGCCTTCCAAACCGTAGGCGGGCGCGAGCGCGGGCAGCAATCCCGCCATGCCCACTATCGGTATCGCCTTTACGGGCGTGCGTTTTGCGCCTTTCTTGAGGAGCTCCCTGAATAGTTTCGGGTTGGATGCCGCGCAGTAAATTTCGGGCTGTTTTCCTATTTTTTCCACGGCGTAGCCCGCCATCGCGATGACGCGCTTGACGCCGATTTTGCGCGCGTAGCCGAGCGCGCTCGCCGTGACTTCGTACTGGCCTTCGACCGTCATCGGCTGCAAGTCGCCCTTGAGGAACACGGCTTCGCCGCGCTTGAGCTTGGCGTGCGTGAAGCGCATGGTGAACGGCTTGAGCTTTCCGTTGCGCATGGCTATGGTCTGGTTCGGGAAGTGGGGCGAGTAAAGCTGGGCGACGCGCTCCGCCTTGCGCGAACGCGAGATTTGGTCGACCGCGAGCTTTCCAACCAGCCCGATGCCCGGCAGTCCCGCGACCAGGACGGCGTTCTTGAACTTCCTGCCCTTCAGCGTTATTACGTTGGAGTCGCTGACCGCGTTCTTCAACCCAATACCTCCAGGCGCCTGCACAAAATCTTGGCGTGGCCGCCGGTCGACTCGACGATGAGGGCCCCGCACTTGGGGCAGTTCACGTTCGTTTTCGAGTCGCCGAACACGATGACGTCGTTTCCGCAGTTGCATTGCACTCGAATGTATTTGCTCAAAGAAATCACCAACCTAGCGCTTTACTTCCGCCTTCTTTTTCATGCGGCCGGTTATGGTGCGCTCGTGCTTCTTGTGGCACACGATGCACTCCAGCATAATCTTGTTCCTGATTCCCTGCTTCTTTACCTTGGCTTTTCCCTTGACCTTGCCGTGGTAGCCACTCAGCTTGCGCGCGTGCCTGCGCGTGCCCCGCGCCATTGTGCGGCCCGGCTTGATTTTCGTCGTGGTAACCTTGACCTTTTGTTCCGTGTGCTTCTTGCACGTCGGGCAGTAAGTCTTCTTGGTTTTCGGGACTATCACTCTAAATCACCTTTCAAAGCTTTTGCGCGGCGTTCCTCTTCAGCAGCAAAGCAGCCACGCTTTCGGGCAGCGCCACGCGCTCGCCCGTCTTGTAGGGGCCGTAATTCGCGTTGTCGTCCCCGCCTACGAATTGGGGCAAGTCCATTAAAATCCTTATCTCCGGGGCGTTTTGCGGCGCTGCGGCGCATTGCGGCGCGCTTTGCGCACCCGCGGCTTGCTTTCGCGGCACCACGCACCTTTCCCCGTCGTACGAGCGGAAAAGCGAGGACAGTTCGGCGTACAAGCGCTTCTCCTGCCGCGTCAATCCTTCGCCGTTCGCCGTGCCCGTGGTCACGTCCTTGAGCGCCTTGAACACTATCTTGCGCTTGCGGAGCTCGAACAAGTCGTTGAAAACCGCGGAACTGTTCTCGAACGCCTTCGCGTCCTCCATGCTGAACGATGCCGAAAGCTGGCGCTTGAGGCGTTCCAAGTAGTCCGCGTAGGATTCGTAATAGTCCTCGGGGAGCGGCCTTATCTGCGCCGGGTCGTGCCTCTCCTCCAATTGCGCCTTGCGTAGGGAGTCATAGCTCAACTCGATCAAAACAGCTCCACCAAACACAACAACTACCCCCGCTTATTTAAGCGTTTCCCGCCAAGCGCGGGTAAACAGTTAAATTCCCGCGCACTTCAAGCCCTTTGAAGGTGAATTGACGATGCCCCAACGCGAAAATCCAGAGTTAAAATTCGGAGCCCCCCTGTCTGACAGGGAATACACCCTTTTCTACAAGCATCTTGTGAACAACAAACTCGATGAGCAGGCGCGCGCCTACGTATTCAGCCTGCCCAAGTTCAATATTGATCATTTTCCCAGCAGTTACCCTTCTAAACTGAAAAATGAAGAATACGAGTCGTCGGGCCTGACGCATTATCAGGTGGCATCAATCGCGAACCTCCTGGTGAAAGACAAACTATTCGAGGAACCTAAGACTATTGGCAACCAGTTACTATTCAAAACCACCGACAAGGGCATAAAGCGCATCAACTCGGTCTGGTTGGGCGTGCTCCACGACCTCGAGCTCAAGGAAAAGAAAAAATAAGCCGCGCTAGGCAAGCTTTCCCTTCGCGGCGAGAAGCACCGCCACGGCTTCCGGCACCTCGTTCTCTCCCGCCTTCACCGTGCGCGCCTCGCCGCCAAGCTCCACGATGAACGCGTCGCTCGTGCGCACCGCTTCGGTGCGCTTCATCGAGAACGCGAGCGCGTGTTTCAACGGATCAAAGTCGGGCCTGTCCACGATTGCGGCGGCGAAGCCCGTGCCCCCGTGCAGCGAGCCGGGCAGGCGGATGAGGCGCGCCAAGTCCAGCGTCACCTGCGCGTCAGGGTTCAGCGCGTGCTTGCGCTTCGTTTCGAGCCAGACGCGCTCCCAAACTTTCTCCAAGTCCGGCAGGAAGCCCCAGTTGCCCTTCGCCAGCGCGGCAGTCGCCCACTTGCGGTCCGCCTCGATTTTCGCGGTTTTAGGCTTGCTGAAGCCCGCGGCTTTCGGGTCCGCCAGCGCGGCTTCCGCCTCGCAATAAAACTTTTTGTGCCACCCCTTGCTTTCCGCGGTCGGGCCGCGAAGCACTGCGTGCCTCTCGTCCTTCGAGCGCACGAGCAAATCTTTTTTCGGTCCGTTCACGAATTCCAGCAGCTCGCGGCGCTCGTCCTGCCGCAATTCCCGCAACGCGTTCGAGCGCACGTGCACGTGGTAGCCCTTGTTCCCGCTGTAGACTAGAATCGTCTCTTTTTTCGAGAAGCCGAAGTCCGCGAACAGGAATTCCTCCATCAGCTGGCGCGAGTCCGCCAGGACGGTTTCCAGGCAGCGCGGGCAGAGCAGCGCGTTGTGCTCGCGCGACTCGTAATGCCCCGCGTCCAGGCGCGGCGCGTCGAAGTCGAACACCAAATCCGCGCCTTCCCAGCCTTTGCGTTCCATCGGGCGCGCGTCGGGCGTCCTGTAAACCGCGCACGAGTGCGACGCGTACAGCGGCGCCTGCGCCTCGAAGAACGCGTCGAAATCGCGGCGCGACTTGAACGCCTTGTGCCTGTAGTCAATCTTGGTTTCGAAGCCGAA
>PFPF01000042.1:6728-9662 GCA_002792915.1 Candidatus Micrarchaeota archaeon CG_4_10_14_0_2_um_filter_60_11
GCGCTGGGCGTAGTCCAGCGGAAGCGGCGGCTTGGCGCGCTTGTAGTATTCCACGAATTTTTTCTGGAGCAAGGCGTTCACTTCCTGCCCCGCCTCCTCGCGCAGCCCGCGCATTCTTCCTCTACCGCGAGCCCCTGGTCGCGCATGGCTTGGCACGCGAACCCGATGGTGGAATGCTTGTACACCCATTCCACGGCGTTCCTCGACTCCTTTTCCGTGAACTCGCCGGTCCCCGCCGAACAGCGGCGCGCGTAATCCGCCAACTCGTCAATCGCGCGTTCCTTCGTTACGCCGTCCCTGCACAACGCTATCGCGAGCGCCATCGCGCCGTAATAGCGCTTGCCTTCCATCACGCCCTTGCGGACTTTTTGCACGCAGGGCAGGCTGTAAACCGAGCCCTTGAAGAACGACGGAGGCTTCACCGTTTCGGCAACCCGCGGCTTTATCCCCTCTGCCGCGGCAACCGCGTTCTTCGGCAGCGTCTTCCTGTCCGCCGTGAAGGAAGAAACCTTTTTCGCGAGCGCCTCCCTGAACACGCCAACCAGTCCTTCCTTGTTCAACGCGACGCGCCCGCCCTCGACTTGCGCTTCCGCGAGGCCGCGCGCGTTCTTAACGAAGTCGATTACGGAAACCGAGTACGCGGGCCGGAGCGACGGGAAAAACTCGCGGCAAACGCGGACGATTGTCGCCTCCTCCTCGCCGGCAAGCAGGCGCGCATACCCCGTGGCCTTGTTCGCCGCGTAGCGCCGCGCCGCGAACGCGTCGTCCAGCGAGTAAAGCACGAGGCGCTCGACCGCGTAATTCTTGACCGCTTCCGCGGGCTTGGACTCGCGGCGTGCGGGGGAATTGTTAACCGTCGCGAGCACGCGCCCGGCCGCATCCTCGAACTCCGCGTCGGAAACCTTGGAGTCCTTCAGGTAGGCGCGCGACGCCGCTACGAAAGGGTAACGAGTAACCAGTTCCGATTCTTCCAAACCAGGCCCCACCAGCCCGCCTTTCTTGCCTGTTGCTTGCCTTTGCTTTGCCTGTTGCCTAAATCTTTTCGAACGAGAAGTCCACTTGCGTGACCGGTTCCGTCCAATTCAACTCGAATTCCTTTTCCGACGGCTCCTTGGAATTGGCGGGCGGGCTCGCGGTTATAACCTTCGCGTCGAGCAGGTTGCCCGACTTGCCGTTTACGGCCAGGCGCGCAATCAACACGGCGTCCGTGCTGCCCTCGTTCGTGAAGCTGCAGCTGCCCGCAACATAGTAAACGTCGCCCTTGATTCCCGGGATTGTGCGGCTGGGAACGAGCCCGAACCAGGCGGGCTTGCCCGTGAACTCGTCGTCGAGCGCGCAGCTGACGTTCTGCCTGAACGATTGCGTGCCGAAAACGAGCCACGCCAACGCGAGTATGACCGCGGCGAGGAACGCGTAGCGCAGCAGCTTGTTTTTCTCGTCGCCGCCCTTTGCCGCCTCGCCCGCGACTCCGCCCGCCAGGCCCGCGGCTTTCCCGCCCAACTCCACCCAGCCTTTCGGGGTCTTCATTTTTTCGAGCGTTTCTTTTGTAGCCTCGTCCCAGCCCTGCTGGCGCTTGGGAAGCGCGTCCAAACCCGTCGGATAGCCGAGCGCGGCGTCAATCTCGAACTTGAACGTGTCGCCGGCAACGTCCACCCACAGGCGGTACGACGGCACGTAAATCTTGGATACCGCGGAAACCGTGATTTGTTCGGTCTTCAAGCCGCCCACGTGCGCCGCCACCTTGGTGGCCGCGACCTGCTTGACCTCGTTGTACGAAACCGCGGTCTGCTCTACTTCCGGATGCGCTCCCGCCATGGTTTCGCGCGTGCGCTTGACCGGCCGCTCGATGAGCATGGGCACGAAGTCGTTGATTTCGCCCGTGTACGCGTTCAACGCGGCCTTTCCCGTGGGGCTCGGCCCCGCGCCCGCGAGCACGTCGAACCCGAAAATCCAGTAAGGCGTGTAGACGAGCTTTATCTCGTTGATTTGCTGTTCCTTCCAGCCCTTGCGCTGCAACTCCTTCTGGATGACGCCCATCGCGATTTCCGGCGTCAAGCGCGCTTCGAGTGCGGGTGCGTCCAACAGCATGAGTAAACTGTTCTCCGGCGCGCCTTAAAAAACCGTCGCGTGCAAGTGTTATTCGGTGATTGCAGTGCGTGAACTCGCCGAAGAACTCGTGAAAATGGACTTAAAGATCAAGCTTAACAGCAAGCCCGTCGGCGGCGATTACGAAATGGCGCCCGGCGTAATGAAACCGCAGCGCGCGGTGCGCGAAATCTCGTTCGAGCCGAGAGGCGACTTAAGGCCAAGCACAATGAACGAATTGAAGGCGCTGCTCGCCAAACACAACTTCCGCCTGGAATCGAACTACCTGGGAGACAAGATGTGGCTCAAGGCCGAATACGCCGGGACGCCCAGCGATTACGAGAAGAAGATAGATGCGCTGCACGACGCGCTGAAAGCCGAAATGACCCTCCCGAAGCGCATTGCGCGCTGGTGGCACCGGGTTTAAGTTTGAAAGGGGATTGCAATGCAGGAACTCGCCCGAGAACTCGTCAAACTCAAGGGCTTGGAAATAATTCACATCAGGCCGCTAATTGAAAACCCGGCCGCGTCGGACATTTATCACCCCTACTCGGCTCACGACGCTTACGGCGTCGAGTTCCGCGCGAACGGCCAGCTTGGCCCTAAGGTCTTGGCGGCTGCTAGGGAACTGCTCCAAAAGCGCGGTTTCGAAACCGTCAACGGGAGCGGGAAAGAAGGGGGCGAACGCCTCCGCGTCGCAATCAAGCCCGAATTCGGGTTGGAAAAGCTGACTCCTTACGAGAAAAAAGTTTTCGACCTGATCAAGGCGCTGCAAACCCGCCGCTGAACGCGCGCTGGCTGGGCTTGTAAAAAATAAAAAATTAGGGGGTTTTCACCCCCGAAGACTTT
>PFPF01000015.1 GCA_002792915.1 Candidatus Micrarchaeota archaeon CG_4_10_14_0_2_um_filter_60_11
AACCCGCCGACGATAAGCGGCGCCGCACCGCTGGCGGAAATGATGCGCTTCTTCGAGAAGTGCGGCGAAGAGTTCGCCCTCGTGCTCGACAACAACGGCAAGCCAATCGGAATCGTTACGGACGGCGACGTGCTGCGCGCGTTTTACGTGCGTGTCGCGAGCCACGCCGGCGAAAAGAACTCGTTCGACTTGGAGGAAGCGCTGCGCGACCGCGTGCAGTCGTTCAAAACCCTAAAAGTCGAGGATGCCATGACGCGGCGGCCGAAAACGGTTCCCGAAGACTCGGCCATCCTGCAGGCCGCCGAGCTTTTCCGCAAGAACAACTTGAAGCGCGCGCCCGTGGTGGATGCTGAAGGCAAAGCCGTGGGATTCCTCAAGCGCGCGGACTTGGCCGCCGCGGCGCTCGAATTCTAGAATCCGCGGCTGCTCTTGAGCAGGAAGCGCTGTTCGGCTGAGGCGACTATGCGGCGCGTCTTCTCGATTATGTCCGCGTTCACGCTCATGCTGTCGATTCCGTACTCGACGAGCGCTTCCGCGAACTCGGGGCAATTCGAGGGCGCCTGCCCGCAGATGCTCACCTTGACGCCGTGCTTGTGGCAGCCCTTGATTACGGTTTCCACGCTGCGCAGCACGCTCGGGTCCCGCTCGTCGAAGTCTTCCGCCACCGTGGGCGAGTCGCGGTCGACGCCCAGCGTGAGCTGCGTCAAGTCGTTGCTGCCTATGCTCATGAAGTCGATGCCGACCTTGCAGAACTCCTCGGCCATTATGACGGTTGACGGGACTTCGCACATTATGCCGAACTTGAAGTCGTAGCCGCGGTGCAAGCCCGCGTCCTCCACGAGCTTCTTGCATACCTCCAGCTCGTGCACCGTGCGCACGAACGGAATCATGAGCCACAGGTTGCGCAACTTGTATTGCTCGCGGACGCGCTTCATCGCCTCGAGCTCCATCTGGAAGATTACGGGGTCCTTCACGTAACGGAAGCACCCGCGGTAGCCTATCATCGGGTTCTCTTCCTGTGGCTCGAATTCCGCGCCGCCCTCGAGCCCGCGGTATTCGTTCGTCTTGAAGTCGTTCGCTCGGTAAATCACGGGGCGCGGGTAGAAAGCCGCGCAAACCTTGCGCATGCCCCGCGCCATCGCATCCACGAACTCGTCGCGCTTGCCTTCCTTCAGCAAAGCCATCGGGTGCTTGCCCAAGCCCGCAATCACGAATTCGGCGCGCATCAATCCCACGCCGTCGCAATCGCGGCCGGCAACTTGTTCGGCCAACTCGGGTTCCGCCAAGTTGACGTAAATCTTCGTGCCCGTGCTCACGATGCCGCCCGCAACAACGGCCGCAAGCGCCGCGTTCTGCTGAACCTTCTCGCTTTCGGCCATCGCGCCTTCGGTCACGATTCCCGCGACCGCGTCCACCGTCACGACCATCCCGTCCTTCAGCACGCGCGTGGCGGTTTCGGTGCCCACGATGCAGGGCACGCCCAGCTCGCGGCTGACAATCGCCGCGTGGCACGTCATGCCGCCCTCGTCCGTGACAATCGCCGCCGCGCGCTTCATCGCGGGAACGAAGTCCGGCGAAGTCATCCTCGCGACCAAAACGTCGCCCTTCTTGACCTTGTAACCGTCCTTGGCGTCGGTAACCACGCGCACGGGCCCGCTCGCCTTGCCCGGCGAAGCCGGCGCGCCCTTCAACAGCACTTTGCCTTCCGAGCCGCTCGCGGCGGTTTCAGGCGGCTGCTCCGCCTGCGCTTGCATTGCGCGCGCTTCCACGCGCCGCGACTGCTCGGCTTCGTTTGCCTGCCTCAACGCTTTTGCGGCCGCGGTCTTCTTGAGCGTGGTAATCGGCCGGCTCTGCACGATGAACAGCTTCTTTCCCTCTATTGCGAACTCCAAATCCTGCGGCTTGCCGTAGTGCTCTTCGATTTTTTTTGCGTAACCCGCCAAGCCCAGCACTTCCGCGTCAGACAGCTTCTGCCGCGACTGCACGGCTTCCGGCACGCTCTTCCACTCGATGCCCTTGGCCGCGCGAACCACCATGCGGTCCTGCTTGCCGATTACGCGCGACTTGATTTGCAAATCGCCTTTGGAAACGATGAACGAATCCGGCGTGACCGAGCCGGAAACGATTGCCTCGCCCAGCCCCACGCCGCCCTCGACCACTATCTCGGACTCGTCGCCCGTAACCGGGTTCGCCGTGAAAATTATCCCGCTCTTGTCGCTGAACACGAGCTTTTGGACCACGACGGCAATGCCGACTTTCAAGTGCTCGAAATCGTTCTGGATGCGGTAGTAAATCGCACGCGCCTCGAACAGCGACGCCCAGCACTCCTGCACCGACTTCACCAGGTTGTCCGAACCCTTGATGTTCAAGAAAGTCGCCTGCTGGCCCGCGAACGACGCTTCGGGCAAGTCTTCAGCAGTCGCGCTGCTGCGCACCGCAACAGGCACTTCCTGCGAGGCAGCGGGCATGACCGAGACGCCGCACAGCTTGTTGTAGGCGCGGGTTATTTCGGCTGCCGTGTCCTTGGGCATGCGCGCGCCGATTATCGCGGCTTTTACCGCTTCGCTTGCCCTGCCCAAAGCGCGCTCGTCGTTGACGTCGAGCTTACCGGTTTCCTCGGAAATCACGTCGCGCAAGCCGTTGGCATCCAAAAAGTCGAAGTACGCTCCGCTGGAAACTATGAATCCCGGCGGCACGGGCAGGCCCATGTTTGCCATTTCCGCCAAATTGGCACCCTTGCCTCCCGCTTCCGCCAAATTCTTCTTCGACAGCTCGTTGAACCAGTAAACCGTTTTCACGCGCGCAACACCCGCAAACCATTACCGCCGCCCTATTAAAAACAATCGCGCGCGCCAATCGCAGGCAACCGCCTTGCTTGAAAAAATAGGGTTCACTTATGCCGTTTCGCCAACTCCGCGAAAGCCACGAGCAGGGCTGCCGCCTCTTCCTTGCCCAAGCTCGCACGCCCCAAGGCGCGGTTGAACGCCTTTTTTACCTTCGGCTTGTCGCGCACGCGCCCGCATTTGTCCACCGCTTCCCCGAAGAATTCGCTTAACTGCCCGACTTCCCTGCGCGGCGCCAGCGCGTACGCTGGCTTTGCCTTGCTCCGGTAAAGCTCGTAAAGAACGACCGCCACCGCGTGGGACAGGTTCAAAACGGGATGCTCGGGGTTCGCGGGAATCGTCACGAAAAAATCGCATTCCGCGGATTCCTCCGCTGTCAGCCCGCTGTCCTCGCTGCCGAAAACAATGGCGGGTTTCTTGGCTCCGGCAATCTTGGCTGGCAAATCGGACAATTTCATGCAATTGCGAAATTCGGCATCGCGGAACCGGTTCGGCGCGCCCGTGGTTCCCACAACCAAGTCGCAGCCTTTCGTCGCGTCCGCAAGCGTCTTCACGGTCTTCGCGCCTGCGAGGACTTCCTTGGAGTGCTTTGCATAGAGTTCAGCGTCAAAGCCCAGCTTGGCTTTGGGCGAAACCAACCACAAGTCCTTGGCCCCGAAGTTCTTCATTGCCCTGCAAACCGCGCCAATGTTGGCGTCGTGGACGGGGCGGACGAGGATTACGCGCACGCCAATCACGCGGGGTAATGCCTGTGCAGGTAAAGGAACAGGGGTTCGTAACCCGACTTTTTCTCGCGCAACAGGCGGTAGTGCTCCGCCGAGGAAGCCGGCTCTTCGGACAACAGGAGGTCCACGTAGTCGTTCACCGCGGCTTTGACGTATCTCCGCCGCACTTTCGAGGCGGCAAAGTTCCGGAACGCCTGGAACTTGCGCCCGTTTGAAAACCCGTCGAAGATGCTCTTCAGGTGCCGCCCGGTGTACCCGCCGTAACCCCGGCCGCCCCGCAGGGCCGCAAGCACGCTTGCCTGCTCGTCCTCCTTCTTCGAGAGGTCCACGCTGGGGCGCATGGAAATTTGGTTCGTTATCTCGTTTTTCCTGTTTATTTCCGACCGGGAAAGCCTTCCGCCCATGCCGCTATCACCCGTTGAAACATAGAGTTTAAAAGGCTTTAAACTCTATTTTTACCGTCGGAAAAGACCTCATTTTGAAGGGTGGTTAGCTTTGACTGTCGATGACGCGAAAACGGTTCCAGAGGCTCACGTTGAGGATGAACTCAGCGAAGCCGAAGACGAAAAGCTCCCGTTCCCGAACGCCCGCGTCGTGCGCATAGTCAAGGAGAACCTCAAGAAGGAGCACCAGATTCGCTACGAGGTCAAGATAGCCGCCAACGTTTTGCTAAAGGAAATCCTGGCGGACATCTCGCAGACCATGGACAACGAGGAATACTTCACGCTCTCGATAGAACACTTCAACAAGGCCGCGCGCAAGTACAAGGAAATCGCCTTGAACCAGAAGCGCATACGCCGCGTGCAGAAGGTATTGGAGAAGCAACGGGCCGAATTGGACGAAATAATAACCGAAATCGAGTTGGATTTGCCCACCAACCCGGCGACCAGCCAGTGATGCAACCCCATGGAACATGAATCCGAACTCGAACACAAAGCCGAAGAAAGCAAGAAGAAGCGGGACCTGACGAACGCCGAAGTCCAGGAAATCGCGCGCACCAACCACGAGCGCATCAACTTACTCAAGCAGACGCTTGCGATATCCAACGACGAAAAGCGCAAGCGCGACGACGAAAACGCCAAAGTAAAGGAATTGAAGGAAAAGCACGCCGCCGCCGAAAGCGAAGTCTACAAGATAAAAGACGGGCTGGACGCCAAAAAGCTGAAGCTGCGCGGGCTCGTGGGCGAAGGCGGCATCCCCTTCGAACGCCTCCAGCGCCAAATCGACGAACTGGAATGGGTCCAGCAGACCGAAGCCGTAACCGCCAAGCACGAGAAGGCGCTTGCCAAGCAAATCAAGGAGCTCCGCAAGCAGCTGCCTTCCTCGGCGGAAGCCAAGCAGATTTACGCGGAAGTTGCGGAGCTTCGCGACAAGCTGACGAAAGCCAACAAGGAGGCCCGCGACTACCGCAAGGAAATGGAAATCCACGCGCGGCAGAGCGACGTGCACCACCACAAACGCATCGAAACGCTGGAAAAGGCGAAGGCGATGCAGGAAAAAATAACTACCGCTTTGGGCGTTCTCGACAACAAGCGGGACGAGGCGGACGGCGCGCACAAGGACTTCACGGAAGCGCGCGACGAGGCGCGCAAGACGGACGACGCCGAGCGCTTCAAGGAGCGCGAGGAGTCGCGCGCCAAGGAGCGCGACATCAAGCGGCGCGTCGAGCTGAAGGCCAAGGACATCCTGGACAAGTTCCGTGCCGGAGAAAAGCTCAGCATGGAAGAGTTCCTAATCCTAAAAGAATCGGGATTAATGTAGTGAAATAATTATTTTTAATTTTGATATGGACAGCGCGAGCACGACACAAAAATCAGGTTCTTTGCTTCAAGTCCCGTGCTGCCAGCTCGCTAAATACTTCTTCTGCTCGGGAGTGAGCTCGTCGATGGTCACGCCGATGCCTTCCAGCTTTAGCTTGGCTACGGTGTCGTCGATGTCCTTGGGAACGTCGTAGACTTTCGGCTTGAGGGACTTCGCGTGGGTGACAAGCCACTCGCTGACAAGGGCTTGGTCGCCGAAACTCGTGTCCATCACTTCCGAAGGGTGCCCGTTCGCGCACGCGAGGTTCACAAGGCGGCCCTGCGCGAGCAGGTAGAGCTTGTGCCCATTCTTCAGCTCGTAAGATTCAACGTCGGGCTTGACTTCCTTCTTGGACTTCGCCAGCTTTTCCAAGTCGCCAACGTTGATTTCAACGTCAAAATGCCCGGTGTTCGCGATTACCGCGCCGTCCTTCATTAATTCAAAGTGCCGCTTGACGAGCACGTCGCGGTCGCCCGTCGCGGTGACGAAAATGTCGCCGATTTTGGCGGCTTCGTCCATCTTCATCACGCGGAAGCCGTCCAAGTGCGCCTCGATTGCCTTAACCGGGTCAACTTCGGCTATGACAACGCTCGCGCCCATTCCGCGCGCCCTTGAAGCCAAACCGCGTCCGCAGTAGCCGTAGCCCGCGATTACGAAGACTTTTCCGGCAATCAATTCTTCGGTTGCGCGAATCACGCCGTCCATTGTTGACTGCCCGGTTCCGTAAACGTTGTCGAAAAAGTGCTTGGTTGGCGTGTCGTTAACCGCGATTACCGGGAATTTGAGCGCCCCGTCCGCGGCCATTGACTTCAGGCGGATTACGCCCGTAGTCGTTTCCTCTTGGCCGGCGATTACGCCGGGAATCAACTCTTGGCGCTTCGAGTGAATCAGGCTAATCAAGTCCGCGCCGTCGTCCGTCGTGATTTGCGGCTTCTTGTCCAGGACTTGGTTTAAACACCAATAGTATTCCTCGTTGTTTACTCCGCGCCACGCGTAAACGGAAATCCCTTCGGCAGCGAGCGCAGCAGCCACGTCGTCCTGCGTGCTCAGCGGGTTCGAGCCGCACAAGGAAACTTCGGCTCCGCCCGCCTTGAGCGTGCGCATCAGGACGGCCGTTTCTTTCGTAACGTGCAGGCAGGCCGCGATGCGGACGCCTTTCAACGGCTTTTCCTTCGCGAAGCGTTCGCGTATTTTGCGCAAGACGGGCATGTGGCTGGAAGCCCAGTCGATTCGCTTCGCGCCGGCTGCGGCAAGCGACTCGTCCTTAACCTTGTAGTCCTTCGCCATTTTTGTAACCACCAACTCACTTTAGAAGCGAATACTTGCTCAGGAAGATTTGCGCCTTGAGCACTTCGAGGAACGGCGTTATCATGAGCGCGTTCACCGCGATGCCCGCGTAACCGGCGTAAGCCCAGTAGTCCTGCAGGTGCAGGAAAAGGTAGCCGTTCACCAGGAGCAGGATTGACGCGAGGCAGATGAAGAAGAGAAAATAGTAAAAGCGGTTGAAGAGTATTGACGCGCTGCGCTTGACCGCGGAGAGCATGGAGACTTCCTCCAAAATTATTGCTTGCGGGGCGAACAAAATGGAAAGCGAGATTGCGACGGTCAGCAGGGGCGCGAGCCACTCTGGCTGGCCGCCCAAGTACTCCGAAGCGCCGTAATTGACGGCGAGTATCAATAGGAAGGCGGCCAAAAAGATGGCGAACAGCTTGTAAGTCGCCTCTTCGATGTTTTCAAAGTCGACGGAAGTCACGCGCGTCAGCGTCCGCTCGTGGCGGATTATGACGTTGATTGCCGCGACCGCGAACGAGAACAGGAGCAGCGAAACAAGGAACGCGCCGGAAATGAGGAGCGTGCCGTTGAAGTCCAAATCGTGCTCCAGGCTGGCCAGGCGCAAGAAAACGCCTGAAACCGCGGTGAAGTTGGGAAGCAGGAGCGCGAGGGGGAACGCGATCAGGAACGGCACGCTGAATATGGAAATCAGGCCGATGTTCCGCCTGTACGCGTTTACCGAATGCCAAAACAGCTTTTCCAGCGACATGCTAGCATTAACCTGCCGCTCTTTAAAACCCTTTTTCGGGGGGCAAACCGCTTAAAGCCGGCGCCCCGCAATCATTGCGGTGAACCGCGCTTTGAACAAGCAAGAAAGGGAAAAAATCAGCAGGTACGTTGAAGCGCTAAGATTGACGCACACTGAAACCTCAGCCATCGAAAACGCCCTCGACTGGTACATCACGCACAAAAACGTGGATACTGCAATCGTGGAAATCCAAAAAAGCATAACTGAACTGAGAGAGAAGAAAAGCACGCTTCCTTACGAGCTCGAAGACAGAAACGCCGCGCTGAATGCGCTCAAAAATATCAAGGAATTCGAGGAGAACCCCTCGCACTGGGCGCTACAATGCCATAAACCGTTACACCCTTACAAGCCGCCGCACGAACCCGAATGAAGCCGCCGATTTTCGCGCGCTTGAGGAGAATCGGGTAATAGCCGTCCGTCCGGCACATGAAACCGCCCTTGGAACCGCGCTCGGTCACGACGCAGTCGAACTCCTTGCCTACTAGCCCCGCCAAGACTTCGCGAGTGACCCGATTCGCCAGCTTCGCCGCCTCGCTGCTGCGTTGCTTCACCGTTTTCGACGGCAGCTTTTCCAACAAGGCCGCAGCCGTGCCCGGCCGCGACGAGAATTTCGAGACGTTGACGACCGCGAAGCGCGACTCTTCCAACGCAGCCAAGGTTTCCCGAAAATCTTCCTCGGTTTCCGTCGGGTAGCCCGCGATTACGTCCGTCGCGACTAGGCCTTCCGGGAACGCCTTGCGGAAGCCCGCGAGGACGCGCTTGAAACCCGCGTAATCGTAGTTGCGGCGCATGTCGCGGAGCACCTTGTCGGAAGCGCTTTGCAGCGGCAGGTGCAGGAACTTGAAGACTTTGTCGTTGTAGTGCTTCCACAATTCGGGCGGGGCGCGGTCGGGATTAAGCATCCCGACGCGTATCTTGAAGCCGCCGGGAACGCTGGAAACCGCGTCTATGAGTTCAGCCAGACTGGAGCCGTTGTCCAAGCCGTAAGCCCCGGCATCCTGCGAGCAAAGCTGGATTTCCACGGCTCCGCGGGCAACCGCATCCTCGACTTCTTTGCGCAAGACGGTCAACGGGACGCTTTGAATCCTGCCGCGCGCCAGCCGGGTCAAACAGTAAGTGCAGCTTCCCGCACAGCCTTGCGCTATGCGGATGCGCGCGATTCCACCGTTAACCGTCGCGCCCGCGAGGCGCTTTGCCGTGCGCGCCTTGAAGGGCTTGTTGTTGACCGCCGCGCGGATTGCCTGCGGAAGCTGCGCATGGCTTTCAATCGGTAGTATTATTGCTCTTGGATTCGCCGCGTGAACGAGTTCGGGGTTCGCCTGCGCGAGGCAGCCCGTGACGACTAGCGGTTTCCTGCAGCGCGCGATTTCGGAGAGTATCTTGTCCTGCGTGTTCTGCTTGACCGAGCAGGTGTTGTAGATTAGGACGCCAGCCGTGGCGGGGCTTGACTCGCGGAAGCCGGCGGCTGCCAGCAGCTGCCTCAAGGCGTCGGTTTCGGCGTTGTTGTAGGCGCAGCCGAATGACTTGGTTGAAAACCTCACGTTTTTATTAACTCGCCCCAGTGAATATTAAAGGTGTATTTTGAGTGGCCAAAAAAACCAAGAGCGAACTGAAGTGCGACCGCTGCGGCGGCGACTCCCAATACTTGGAGTACTGCGACTACTGCAAGCGAAA
>PFPF01000020.1 GCA_002792915.1 Candidatus Micrarchaeota archaeon CG_4_10_14_0_2_um_filter_60_11
GAAAGCGGGTTTTTTAGGCGTTCGGGAGGTGGCTGCCGGTGCGTTCAGCGCTTTTTGGTTATGGCCGCCTTGATTGCCTGGACGAGTTTGCCGGCTTTTTCTATGGCGTTCGACGCCTCGCTTGGCGCCACGGATTCGGCTTCGCCGTACACCACGCCGTGGCGGCGGGTGCGGTAGCGGCCGAACGCCGAAGTCAGCGGCGCCGTCTCGGCGGGCAGGACGGCGGCGCAGAATTGGACGACCGCCAAATGATGCGAATCGCTGGACGCCTTGTAGCCTTTTGAAGCCATTAACGCGATTCCAGCGGTGAGCATGGCGTTGTAGGCGATTGCAAGCGCCCAGTCGGGATGGCTTTCCAGGTTGTCCGCGGCTGCTTTCAAGTCGGATTCCGCCTTGTCAAGCAGCGGCCGGCATTGGCCGGGCGGCAAAGCCTCGATTTTCTTAACGTCGCCCTTGTCCAGCAATTCGCTCAAATTCACGCTCGTCACCCTTCAGCCAAACGCGGTGCTTGGCGGCGTTCTTGAAGAACCCGCCCTTGGCTTTCGCCGGCAACTCGCCGCGCTTCCATAGAATCCAGTTGATTTCGCGGTTCGTGCGCTTCTGCGGCTTGGCGAGCGCGGCGTCCAGCGCCTCCTCGCCCAGGTCGCCTATCACGAGGACGTCCACGTCGCTTTTCTCGCCGTAATCGCCTTTGGCGAAGCTGCCGTAAACGAAGGCGTAATCAACGCCTTCGACACGATTCAAGGCAGCCGCGATTTGCCCTATCACGCCCTCGGTCTTCAGGTAAAGCTGCCTTAATTCCGCAAGGAACGGGCAGGCGGGGTTCGCGCGGAACAAGACGAGGTTGCCCTTGGCTTCGCGCGTCAAGACGCCCATGGCGACCAAATTGTCAAGCTCGCGCTTGGCCTCGAAAGGCGAGACTCCCGCTTGCGCGGCAACGCCCCGCAAGTGCAAGCCGTCTTCGAACAGAACCGCGCCCAACACCTTGACCTCGGACCCCGACTTCAGCAAAGCTTCCAACATGTTAAATTTAAGTTAACAATCGTTAATTTAAAGTTAACGGTTGCCCTGCCAGCGAATCAGTTCGGCGCGGTTAAAAGGCGTTCTGGGGGGTGATTGCCGGTGGCTAGAAGTATTGCCGGTACCATCGCTCGTAATCCTTGTGGTTTCCCACGAAATAGAACCGGACCGCGTTGGTTTCGTCGAAAACCCGGTAAACTATGCGTTGTTGCCCGATTTCGTCGACGAAGAAGCGGGCGTTGCCTTTCAAGTGCCTTTTCTCCGGGTTCGAAAGGATTTTGCTTATTTTCTTTGCGACGCGCTCCTTCGTTTCCTCGTCGAGTTTCCCGTAGTGCTTCGGCCATTCCTCGGTGAAAGCGGGTAGGTAAGGAATGGGTGTATCACTTCAAGTGCTTGGCGTGCCGGCCCAGGGCTTGCTCCGCGTTCAGCGTCCTGCTTTTGCCGTTGCTTATGTCCCGGTCTATTGCGTCGAGTTTCCGGTTGACCATTTCGGTTTCGTTCAAGTAATTATTCCCGAAATCGATGAGCGCCAGGCGGATTGCCTCGGACTGCGAGTTCGCGTAACCCGTTTGGACTATGGCCTGCACGATTTCCTTGGTCTTGCCCCTCAAAATCACGTTCATTTACAAAACACCAAACAAATATCCAAGTAATGATTTAAATATGCGCCGTTTATGCTTCAAAATCAATCATATTCCTTGGTTTTCCGCCTCCTTTGCGGGAAGCGCGTCCGAGTTCGAGACGCCGTTGTCATTGTGTTTTTAGGCCGTTTTTTGTACTTTTTGTCGAGGAGCTTGTAATCGGGTTCCTCGGCGTTCGCGTAAGCCAAGTGCGGGCAATTTTTTTCCAGGCAAGCGTAATTCGGGGTGTTCTCGCAATAACCGGGTTTCCTCGGAGTCCGGTAATTCGAGTCGTAATTCTTGTTTTCGACTTTTTCAAATGAGCCGTTTTTCAGCCGTTTGTAAAGGTACTTGCTTCTTGTAGTGCTCCACTTGCGCGCGCAATACGCTTCTAGTATGATGTGCGTCCAAACCATAGACAATCGTTCGCAAACGCGTTTTTTAAGCGGTTCGGGACGTCGCTTCCAGTGGGAGGTGAAAACAAAAAAAACGAAAAAAGAATTAGACGGCTTACAGGTCGTAGGGCATGACGGTCTGGCGCTTGTTCTCCTTCGCGCGCACTATCGCCATGTCCAGCTTCTTGGCTACGAGCTCGGAAACCTTGTCGTACGACGCGCCCGAGAAGCGCATGTTCTTCTTCTTGATGTACTCGCCGACGGCGGACTTGACTGCCAACATTGAAGCCATTCCACTAACCACCTCTCAAAACGGAACGAAAACGGGTTTTAAAAGCGTTTTCTTAGTGCTTCCTGCCGCGGGCGAGGAGGAGTTCGCGGAGTTCTTTGGACTTCATTTTGAGGATGTCCTCGCGGCTTTCGACGCCTTCCCAAGGTATGCTGAGCTTGACGGCGGCCACTCTTCCCAAAGGGCTTTCCTGCTCGAAAAAGGGCGCGATTCTGGAGATTTTCTGGAGGAAGCGCCTATGGGCTTCGGCCCTGTCATCGAAATCGTCAGGAGTCTCGAACTCTACCGGCTTCGTCGAAACGTACTCCAGCGGAATTTCGTGGTAGAGCACCAGTTTTTTGGGTTCCCGCGTGGCTTGAAAATACCAGTTCGGGCCAGGTATTGCTCCTTCTTGGTGCGCGGCCTCTAGTATGGCCTTGTGCTGCTCCCACTCCAACAAGCCGGGTTTTTCCCGCATTCGATTTTCACCCGAACATTACTGCGGCGACCGGGAGTCGAACCCGGGTCTCGAGCTTTCCTCGCTTTCTAGCGCAGGTCTTTGCCAAAAGGCAAAGAAGTGCCTTGGAAGGCTCGAATCATAACCGTTGGACCATCGCCGCTTCCGTTTACCGCGCAGCGGGGTTTTTGACCGGCCTTTTTCTGAAAAAGGTCGCGTCTCGACCATCGCCGCGTTGATGGCAAATAGTTTATCGTGCCGCAGGTTTTTTAACTCGGCGGGCGTAACCCCCTGCGGGTGTCTTTGCTTTGGAAATACTCGGTTACTCGTTCAGCGGGCTGAAGGTCCTGTTCACGCTCGCCGCGATTGTCGCGAGCGCGGTCGTGGCGGAAGTCTTGCTCCGCGTCTTCGAGCGCGTGTTCAAGTCGCTCGCGGCCAAGACCAAGACCACGCTTGACGACCGGCTCGTGGAGGCCGAGCACGGCCCCCTGCGCCTGCTCATAATAATCCCGGGCACCTACCTGGCTCTCGTCTACTTTTACGGCACTTACGCCGTGCTCGAGCGGCCGCTCGAGTTCTGGTTCGGGCTCGCCCTCATAATCGGGTTCGGGCATTTGGCCGCGAACGTGGTGAGCGCGTTCATGCGCTGGTACGCCAACGAGGTGAGCGGCGCCAGGCCCAAGGCGGACGTTTTCCCGATTGCGCGCAAGATAGTCAAGCTGACGGTTTACCTCGCGACCGCGATAATCGTCCTGCAGGAGCTGGGCGTGGAAATCGGGCCCCTGCTCGCGGGGCTGGGCATCGCGGGCTTGGCGGTAGCCCTCGCGCTGCAGTCAACGCTCGCGAACTTCTTTTCCGGCGTCTACCTGCTGAGCGACAAGCCGGTGCGGGTGGGCGACTACGTTTCCATCGACTCGGAAACTTCGGGGGTCAGCGGGACCGTAAGGGAAATCGGCTGGCGGACCACGAAGGTGCAGACGCTCGGCAACGTCATATTCGTGCTACCCAACGAGAAGGTAGCCAACTCGGTGATAGTGAATTACTCCAGCTCCAGGGACGCGGGCAGGAGCGTTATCTTCGAAGTCGGAGTGGACTACGAAAGCGACCCGGACAAGGTCGTAAAGCTCCTCAAGCAGGCGGTGGTGAACGCGGCGAAGAAGAACGAGGCGATAGTCAAGGACTACAAGCCCATCGCGCGCTTCGAGAACTTCGGGGACTCCGCGCTGTCGTTCAAGCTGATATTCCAGGTGACGAGCCACGTTGACCGCTGGGCCGCGGAAGCGCAGGTAAAGCGCGAGCTGCTGGACTTGTTCAGGAAGAACAAGGTCTCGGTGCCGTTCCCGGTGCGCACCGTGCACTTGAAGCGCTAGCCGACTTTGGCGAGCACGGCGACGTAATTCTTGCCGTACTTCTTGGCGCACTTGGGGCACGTCGTGTACCACATGAACGTCCTGCCGGGCTTGAAGCCCTTGCGCTCCGCGAAAGCGGCGAAGTCCTTCATCCACTTGCCCGCGTCCGAGAAGGACCCCTCGAAAACCTTGCACAAGTATTTCCCGCTAAGCACGGCGTTCTCGACGCCCGGAACGTTGCGGTTGACGCCCACGTAAACGTCCATGCCCCACAATGACTCGCCTTCAGCCAGGCACATCGCGTCGGGCGTTTTCGCCTTGACCGCCTCGATTTTGGCCATTAGGCGCGTCATCACGCCCCCGAAGTTCACGGGGATGTGGAAAAGCGCCAAAACGCGGGCCCTGACGAAGCGCTTGTCCTTCCAGACCAGGACCTTGCCGTCCCACTTCTTGGGGTCGAACGGCGGGCAGCATACTGCTTCCTTGGCCATAACAAGTCACCTATCCGATTTTTTCGCGCAACTCGGTTATCTTCACGCGCTCCTGCTTGGCAGTGTCGCGGGCGCGGAGAGTAACCGTGCCGTCCTCGAGCGTCTGGTAGTCCACGGTCACGCAGAAAGGCGTGCCCGCCTCGTCCGCGCGCGCGTACCGTTTTCCAATGCTCCCGCTTTCGTCGTACTCGACGGCCAAGCCCTTCAGCAAGCCGAAGGCCTCGCGGGCTTTTTCGGCGATTCCATCCTTCTTGACTAGCGGGAAGACGCAGGCGAGCGTGGGCGCGATTGAAGCCTCCAGTGAAAGAACGGTTTTCTTCTCGCTCTTCTCTTCCTTCTCGTTGAAGGCTTGCGTAAGTATGGCAAACAGGAGTCGGTCGATTCCGCCGGACGGCTCGATTACGCGCGGCACGAACTTCTTGCCCAAGCCGTCGCACAGGGACAAATCCTTGCCGGACGCTTTGGCGTGCGAATCAATGTCGAAAGTGCCGCGTTCGGCTATGCCCAGCAATTCCTTCCAGCCCCATTCCGCGTAAAGGAACTCGACGTCCCACGTATCCGACGAATAATGCGACAATTCTTTCTTCACGTGCTGGCGCACGCGCAAGTCGCGCAGCCCAAGGCCGCGCAGCCAATCAAGGTATTCACCCAGCCAGTATTGCATCCACTTGGACGCGGGAAGCGTGGAAATCTTCGTAAGCTTGGCTTCGCGCTTTGCCGCCTCGTCCTCGGCGGTCAAAGCGAGCACTTCACCGTCGCGTATTTCGAACGGGCACTCGTCGTTATAGAAGTATTCCAACTCGTACTGCGTGAACTCGCGGCACCTGAACACGAATTGGCGCGGCGCGATTTCGTTGCGGAATGCCTTCCCCAGTTGCGCGATTCCGAAAGGCGGCTGTAGGCGCGCCGCCAACGCGAGCGTCTTGTAGTCCGTAAAGATGAGCTGCGCGGTTTCCGGCCGCAGGTAGGCTTCGGAAGACTCGTCGGCTGTGGCGCCCGCGTGCGTCTTGAACATCAAATTGAACGGCTCGCCTATTGCCAGCTCGCCCTTGCACTTCGGGCACTTGAGGCTGTGCTTCTTCACGAGTTCGCGCAGCGCTTCCAGCGACTCGCCCTCGACCTCGGCGCCCAGTTCTTGTTTAATCAGGTGGTCTGCGCGCTCGCGGAACTTGCACTTCTTGCATTCCACAAGCGGGTCGTTGAACGCGGCAAGGTGCCCGCTGGCTTCCCAGACTTTGCGCGGCGTCAGGACGCAGCCGTCCATTCCGGCAACGTCCTCGCGGTTGCGCACGAAACGCTGCCACCACGAGTTTTCCACGTTGCGCTTGAGCTGCGCGCCGAGCGGTCCGTAGTTGTAAAACCCGGCGGGCGAGCCGTACAGCTCGCTTGAGGGATAGATTACGCGGCGGCGCGCGCAGAGATTGACAACCGAATCGATTTTGTTCATTTAAAAGAATTTTTCGCGAACGCGTTTATTAAGCAACCCTTTAAATGTGCGGACGGATAAAACAGTTAAGGTGGTTCAGCTAATGGCTTACGGTCGCAAACCCTTCAGAAAGGGCCAGAAATCTTATGGCGAGAGGCGCCCGCAAAGGGAAGGCGCCGCACCGCGCAGGGAAGGTTATGCACCGCGACGCGAAGGCAGTTTTGCGCCGCGCAGGGAAGGTTACGGCGACAGGCGTCCTGCTCCGCGTGCGGGTTACGGCGAACGAAGGGAGGGCTTTGCACCGAGGCGCGAAGGCGGCTTTGCCAAGCGCCCGATGAACCCCAATTTTGCCCCGCGGCCGGAGGGTTTCGACAAGAGGCCGCCGCGCCGCGAGTACGCGAAGAGGCGCGAGGCTTTCGAAACGGGACGCGAGGACCGCTATTCGCCCAAGGGATTCGACCGCGGCCGCTTCCTGCAAAAGGCCAAGGCGGGAGTGCAAAAGGCTTACACGAAGCCCGATGCGCCGCTGGTGCAGGCAACGCGCGCGATTGACGACTTAGACCAATCGAAGTCGCTATTGTACCAGCGGCTTTGTGAATGGGTGCAAATCAATTTCCCGGAGATGGACCTCAAGAACGAGGAAACCGTCTGCATGCTTTACGCCGAGTTCGGCGACCGCAAGCTGTTCGACGACGACAAGGTATTCCAGATGATGGGCAGCGAGCGGGGGAAAGAAATTCTCGCGCTTGCGAAAAAGAGCTTCGGCGGCGACTTCTCGGACGAGGACCGCAAGGCGGTTTCGACGCTCGCGGCGCGCGTGCTCGAACTTTTCAAGGCCCGCACGGAACTGCAGGCTTACGTCGAGGGAAAGGCGAGGAAGGAGATGCCGAACGTCTGCGAGCTGGTGGACCCGCTGTTGGCTGCGCGCCTGTTGAGTTTGGCGGGCAACTTGAAGAACTTGTCCGAAATGCCGGCCTCGACCGTACAGGTAATCGGCGCGGAGAACGCCTTGTTCAAGCACTTGAAGGACAAGCGCCGCGTTTCGCCGCCCAAGCACGGCATAATCTTCCAGTCGCCGCTGATTAACGGCGCGCCGTTCAGCCAGCGCGGGAAAATCGCCCGCGCCTTGGCGACCAAGCTGAGCATCGCCGCGCGCGCGGACTATTACACCAAACGCGACATTTCGCCAAAGCTCAAGGCGGACCTGGAGAAGCGCCTGAAGGAAATCCGCGAAGGCGACAAGGCGGAGTGAGGGAGCGCGAGGAACGCTTCCTGGTCGCGGGCTTCAAGGCGTTCGAAAGCAAAATCCTGAAAAGGGGTTACGTGGCGCGCCGCTTGAAAAGCGCGGTAACCGACGAATACTATTCCCCGGCGGGCGAGTTTTGGAATCCCAAGAAAAAGTCGCTGAGGCTGCGCGTTTACGGGAAAAATGCGAAAATAATTTTTTGCGAGCGGGCGCGCGGAACGGCGGACAAGACAGTGCTGTTCGAGGGAAAGCCGGGCGAGGCGAGGCGGCTGCTAAAAGTGCTGGGCTTGGTGAAGCGTTTCACGGTTGCGAAGCTGGAAACCGTCGTGTTTACGAAAGGCAAAACCAGCTTCGCGGTCGAGCGCGTGAAGGGCTTGGGCTGGACGGGAGAAGCGGAGCTGCACGGAAGGGGCGCTGGCGCGCTCAAGGACTTGCATGCGCTCGGCGTCAAGACTTCAAGGGAGCCTTTGGCTTCGCTGTGGCTGAAGCGCGCGGCATTCACACGCCGCACTGGGACAGAAAAATCGTGCCGTCCGCGGCGACCGTGACAACGCCCTCGTCGCCGCCGTAATCCAGGAACACGTTGAAGAATATCGCGTTCAGTTTCACGGCCCTCTTGACGACGACCTCGCTTGAGGCGTCGGGCCAGAGACGCCCGCTTACCGCGTCAAGGTTCTCGTTCACCGCGGCCATCGCGGCGTTCTCGTCGCTTACCGGGTGGTTCCACTCGGCGACGATTGCTGACGGCGCGGTCTCGGCGCACCAGCAGGATTCCACCATGCAACCGTAAAGGCTGCACGCGTCGCTCATCGAGGCCTCGCATTGCGAAGGCACGGCGGCCCACTCGAAGCCGTGCCACAAGAGCCCGCCTTCGGGCGGGCCCGGCGGCTGGACGCAGCCCGCCAAGGCGAGCGCCAGCAGGGGCGCGACAACCAGCAACGCTTTTTTTTCCATAAGCAAGTCACTGCCAGCGGTAGCATTGGAAGTCATAATAGCAGGCGTAGCCCGCCGGGCAGCCGCAGTCGAAGCAGTCCGGTATTAGTATGCCCCCCATGCACACCATGGACGGCTGGGTTGTAGAGCACTGGAAATTGGGCGTGCCGTCAGAGCAGGTGATTTGCGGCGTGGAAGGCGTGAGCGGCGTGTAAGGGTTGTACGTTTGCGCCGGCGCGGTTATGTTCACGTCGCAGTCGCCGTGCGAGTTCGGGAACGGCGCCACGCCGAACGAGCGCGCGATTTTCACGTCGATGGGCACCATCATGCTCTCGTTGTCGCCGTTCCGCAATCCCTCCATTTGCGCGTTGAACGTCTGTTCCGCGGAAAGGGCTGCCTCGTAAAACGATTTCGTGCCGGTCGCGGTGGTCTCTATGAATGTCAGTTGGGAAGAGTTGCGGTCGTTGCGCACGCCGACGAACGCGTGGCCCGGCACGATGATTATCACGGGCTCAAGCCCGATTTTCTCGAATATTGCGGCGTACAGCACCGCGCCGTCGATGCAGTTCGCGTTCTTGGTTTCCAGCGACTCGTACGGCAGCCGCACGTTCTGCGCGAAAGCGGCCGGGTCGCCGAAAGTCGTGACGCTGTTGACGTAAGACATGCCGTGCGCCTGCAGGGTGTTGTAAACCGCCTCCGCCTGCGTCATGGTCATCTGCGCCTTTTCCTCGTCGGTCTTGCCCGCGTAGCCCTGATAATCCGAGAACGCGCGGTTCGGCATCAGCTCCTTGGCGGCTGAAATCACCCGCTCGATGCACGGGTCGTCGGGCGTCACCCACTCGACTGCGACGAACGGGAAGTAGAAAGTCTGGTTGTCGAAGACCCCGCCGAAAAGCATCTGGGTCGCGGAAGTCACGTTGCCGCTTTGCGTAGCCGAGTAGATTTGCTTGCCGTCCTTCTCGGCGGAGTACTGGATTTGCACGTTCTGGAACTCGCGGTTGGTGTAGAATTTGTCCTTGAACGCGAGCGTGAGGTTTACCGTAACGAACGCGTTGGGCTCGAGGTAAACCGTCTGCGAAGCCTTCTCGGTCCACTGCGGCACCTCGGCGGTGATTATGTAACTGGCTGCCTCCGCGCCGTTGCGCACGAAGCACTGCGTCGCGGGCAAGCCTTGCGTTTGCGTGTAAACCACGACCCCGGGGTTCAGCGGCGCGACCGTGGAACACTGCATCTGGAAAACGCTCGCGGGCGGCGCGTTGGAAGCGGCGGCGGTGGGAGTTTCAACGCCGTCATCCAGACATCCGAAAACCAGGCAGACAGCCAAAAGCAGGAGGATTTTGCGCATGGAATGCTTTACGGAGCCGGTTCTTAATGCTTTTCGGCTGCGAGCAACTCGAAGGCTTTAAATGAACCGCGGGAATAATGCAAAGCGGAATGCGGAAAATAATTTTCGTTCTGCTTGCCGTCGCGGCGCTCGCATTTATCGCGGGCTATCTTCTTGCACCGCGCGGCGCGCTGCTCACGGCAGTGCCCGGCGTCTACTCCGTGAAACTCGCGCTGCCCGCGGTTGACTCGTACGGCAGGGGCGCGCTGGCCGAACTGACGGTGGAAGCCGCAAGCGGCGAAGCGGGCGTCTACTACCAAGTGGACGACCAAAACCCGCTTGTGAACCCGGAAACGCAGGAGTCGCTGAAGACGGCGGTCGCGGTTGCCCGCGAAGTTACGGGCATGCAGGACAAGCGGTTGTTTTATTCGATTAGCGCGCCGTCGCAAGTAGTCGGCGGGCACAGCGCGGGTGCGGCATTAGCCGTGGCAACGACCGCCGCATTGAGCAACTCTAAAATCAAGCAAGGCTACCTGGTCACTGGAACGGTTGAAGCAGACGGGAGCATCGGACGCGTCGGCGAGATACTCGCGAAGGCGCAGGCGGCGAAGGACGCGGGCTATTCGGTGCTGCTCGTCCCGGTTGGCGAGGCGGTTTACGACGCGCCGCGCCAGAATTGCACGGAAGAGCGCACGCCGACGGGATTGTTCAAGACTTGCGTCACGCTTTACGAAACTGCGGGCGTAACCAACGAAACGGGCATGCAGGTCGTGGAAGTGGCGAGCGTCAGGCAGGCGTTCGGGTTGATGCGCCAGTGAAACGCCTGCTGTTTATTGCGGCGTGCCTGCTCGCGGTCGGATTGGGCTACCAGGCCGCGCCTTCGCCGCACTCGCAAGCCGTCTTTCAGGCGGTGGCCGTAACCGAAGACGGGAGCGGCATGCTCACGCCGTTCACGGTGACTGCAACGCGCGGCAGCGGCAGGATACTGCTCGACGTTTCCGAGTCGCGTTACGGGCCCGACACCGAAGCCTCGCTGGCGGAAGCGCGCGACGCGGCGCAAACCCTGGTCGGCTCGCTCGCGACTACCGACTTGCGCATCGACTTCGAGGGAGCGGCCGCGCAACGGGTTTCCGGCGAGAGCGGCGGCGCCGCCTTCGCAATCGCGATGGTTTCCGCGGTTTCGGGCGCGCAGCTGCGCCCCGAAGGCGCCGTGAGCGCGCAGCTGAACGGCACGCGGCTGGCGCCCGTGGGCGGGATTGACGAGAAGATTTTGGCGGCGGAAAAGGCGGGCAAAAAATTCTTCGTGGTCGCGCGCGGCCAGGAAATAAAGTACGAACAGGACTTGAACAAGCGCATCGCAATCGTGCGCGTCGACACTCTGGCGCAGGCCGCAAGCATCCTGCTCCTGAAGTGATCGCATGCTTTTGACGCCGGAACAGGCGGAAAAAAAAGGCAAATGCTATTACTGGAGGAAAGAGGACGGCTCGATCGTCGCGCTGCAGTTCCATTCCACGGAAACCAACAAGACGTACGCGCTCGTTCCCACAAGCGACTGGCCGTCTTTCACCGTTTCGGGGATACGGATGCACCCAAAATCGCCGCGCGCTTCCACCGGGGAGCGCATGCGCCTGCTCGCGCCGCGGCGGGGCAACGCGCTGGACGTGTGCACGGGCTTGGGCTACTCCGCGATTGCGCTCGCGGAAAAGGCAACGCTCGTCACCACGATTGAGTCCGACGAGAACATACTGGAACTGGCGAAGTGGAACCCGTACTCGCACGCGCTGTTCGAAAACCCCAGGATAGAATTGATTGTGGGCGACGCGGCGGAAAAAATCCGCGAGCTGCCTTCGAACTTTTTCGAATGGGTTTGCACGGACCCGCCGCGGTTCCCGCTTGGCGCGGAGCTTTATTCCCTTGAATTTTACAAGCAGCTTTACAGGGTGACGGCGCGCGGCGGGAAACTGTTCCATTACACGGGGAACCCGTTTTCCAAAAACAGGAAGATGTCGTTCCTCAAGGGAGTTGCGCAGAGGCTCCGCGAGGCGGGCTTCCAACAAATCAAATGGCACGAGGAGGCGCTCGGGTTTACCGCAGTCAAGGGTTAAAAAAGCGGCGCGGCACAAGTTATTTGCGCGCGGGGGTCGCCTAGTGGTATGGCGGCAGCCTGCTAAGCTGTTACTGCGTAAGCGGTACGTGGGTTCGATTCCCACTCCCCGCGCTTTTTATTTAGGGGGAGCGTGAGCCTTGCAGGTGCTTTGCAAATGGCTTTGAAGAACGAGGACGGGCTGGCAGTGTTGGCGGTGCTCGCCGTGGTCATGCTCGCGTGGGCTTTCTTCGCGAACTTTTACGGCTTGGTGTCGGGCTTCCCGTGGAACTTCTTGTACGCCGCGAGCGCTTTCGCGCTCGGCTTCGCCGCGGGCAGGCTGCTGCGCAGATGGTGAGCGCGGCTCAAAGCGTTGACGCGGCGTAGTAGGCAACCGCGCCGCACAGCGCGGCTACGGGAATCGTAAGCGCCCAGGCGGCGATTATCTTGCGCGCCAGGACCCAGCGCACCGCGGAAGCGCGCTGCGACGCGCCCACGCCCATTATGCTGCCCGCGATTACGTGCGTCGTGCTCACGGGTATGCCCATGAGCGTGCTGCCGATTATCGAGGCCGCGCCGGCGGTTTCCGCGCAGAACCCGTGGATGGGGCGCAGCTTCGTGATTTTGAGCGCCAGGGTCTTCACGACCCTGCGACCGCCCGCGAGGGTTCCCGCGGCAATCGTGGCGTGCGACATTATGACGACCCAGAAGGGAACGGCGAACTGGGTGCCCAGCATGCCGCCGGAAAAAAGGAGGAGCGTGATTATGCCCATCGTCTTTTGCGCGTCGTTCGTGCCGTGGCCGAGGCTGTACACGCTCGCGGAAACCAGCTGGAGCTTCTTGAACCAGCTGTTCACGCTGGAAGGCGCCATTTTCGAGACGAGCCTGAACACGAGGGCGGAGAAGAGGACGGCGCAAGCGAAGCCGACGATTGGCGCAAGGAAGATGAACAGAAAGACGACTGCGGTGTTCTGCCACAGGAGCACGTCCAGCCCGTTCGCGGCAACCGCAGACCCGATGAGGCCGCCGATGAGGGCGTGGCTCGCCGAAACCGGGATGCCTTTCCAGGAGGCTGCGTAAACCCACGCGATGCTGGCGGCCAGGCCGCACAAAACCACTAGGACGCTCACCGAACTCGCCTGCACGATGCCGCTGCCCACGGTTTTCGCGACTTCCGTGGAAAAGACGAAGGCGGCTATCATGTTGAAGAACGCGCTCAGCAGCACGGCGGTGCGGAAGGGCAGCACGCCCGTGGCGACTACGGTTGAGACGGCGTTGGCGGCGTCGTTCATGCCGTTGCCGAAGTCGAACACGAGGGCGAGGAGTATGCCCATGCCCACGAGTATGGGCGCGTCAAGCATGCTTTATCACGATTGCCTCTAGGGCGCGCGCGATTTCCGGGCTCTTGTCCGTCAGGCGCTCCGCGTGCTCGAGCAGGTCCTTTACCTTGATGACGTTGACGGGATCGCGCTCGCTGGCGAACAGCTCGGTTATCGCGGCGCGGTGCACCGCGTCCGCCTCGTCCTCCAGCGCGAGTATCAGCTTCTTCTCGTCCTCGAAGCGCTGCATGCGCTCCATCTTGCGTATGACCTTGTTGACCAGCCCTATCTGCTCGAGCGCCGTCTTCGCCTGCAGCTTCATGGCGGGCGGCATTTGCGCAACGCCGTAGTAAGACGCCTTCTTGGCCAGGCTGTCGACAAGGTTCACGTAATCGTCGATTAGCACCGCGAGCTCGTGGATGTCCTCGCGGTCGAGCGGGGTTATGAAGGTGGAGTGTATGCGCCGCGTTATTTCGAGCGTCAAATCGTCGTTGCGGGTTTCGATGTTGTGGATGCGGTTCACGCGGCCCGCCAGCTCGTCCGGCGACAGCGAATCGAACGACTCGAACAGCTCCACCAGCTCCTTGCACGCGTCGTTGGCGTTCAAGCCCGACATGGCGAGCAGGTTGAAGAACTCCCCGTCCTTGGGAAACAAAAATCCGATTACCCTGTTCAAGCGAATCCCACCGAATTAACGAAGGCGCAGCAGTTTATATTCGCTGCGAAGCAAAGCAAGACATGGCTTTCTCTGCCGCCGACTTGCGCAAGGCGAACAAGGGCATAGTCGGTGAGATGGAGCGCGTGCCGAGCGTTACAAAGGACGAAGCCGCGCTGGCGGAAATCGAGAAACTGCCCACGAAGGAGGCGCAGGCGTTCGCATTGTGGGAGCGCAGGCCCTTCGAGCGCGGCAGCAGGCGCACGGCGTTCTTCCTGCTTTACTGCGGGGTCGAGTCGTTCAGCAACCGCGACATCGCGAACTTCCTTCACGACAACAGGGCGTTCCTAGTGCTGCTGTCCAAGTAAATATTCAAGCGCGGTAGTCGCGTAGCACCCCGAATCCAGCGAAAAGCGCAGGGTGACCGGCGATTCGGAAAGCAATGCGAAGCCGTTCATGCGGGCGAAAAGCTTGCGCCTGTTGCCCTTGCACGACAATTCGGGCATCGACGCGGGGGAAAAAGACTGCGCGGACAGGCCGTAGCCGTCCAGCAGCGCCTGTTCTTCGGGAGTCGGCTGCGAACCGGTGCCCACCAGATTGCCTTCCAAGCTTTCGTCCCATTCCCCCGCATAGGCGCGCAATCGCTCGTTAAACAGCTTGGCCTGGAAAGCGTGCACGAAGAGCAGGAGAATATTGCGGGGGAGGCGGCGCAGCGCGCCCGCGTAATCGTTTTGATTCACAGCCAACGGCTCGAGGAGCAGCCGCTCGTACTTGAGCCAGCGCGGGAAATAACCCAGCGCCGCGGCGTAGTCGCCTTCTTTTGCCAGCCGGGCGCGCGCTTCGCGGGCGTCCGGCGAGCGCTCGCCGCCCTGGAAGGTCAAATAATTCAGGCACGCTTCCTTGAGCTCGCCGCGGAGGATGTGCAAGCCCATGTCCGCGGTGTTCTCGCGGTTCGACCCGAAGCGCTGGTAGCCGAAGTAATTCTTGAACAAATAACCGTGTTCGGCCGCCTTGGCCGCGATTGCCTTGGCGTCCGGCTCGACGCCGCAGTTCTCCTTGTTGAGCGTAATCGTGAAGCGGTTGCCCTGCAAGTCGCCCAGGCGGACTTTCGCGGTCGCCTTCCACGCGCCGTTTATCTGGAGGTCCTTCAGCCTCAACGCGAGGATGCTTGCGGGCGGCACGGCGAACGCGCTGCACTGCTGGGTTGTAACCGCCTGCCTGTCCTTCGTGCCCGCCGAATCGAAGCGCGGGGGGCGGATGTGCAGGGCGCGCGCCATTTCCGAGAGCGCCTGCGCGGTGTTCCACTCGCGTTTTTGGAGCACGAAGCGCGTGAAATAGTTCCGCTCAAGCGGCTGGTCTTCCGGCTTGCCGAAGTCGAATTGCTTGCCTATTTCGAGTATTGTCCCGTCGGAAGTGATTTCCTCGACTACGAACTCGTCTGGCTTGAAGCTGAACATGGTAAGGTCACTTGTAGCGCAACAGCGCGCCGAGCCCCTTGAAAGTGGCGTAAAACTGCGAGCCTTCCGGCGTGTCGCGCGAAATCATTTCGATTGGAACCGCCTTTTCCTCCGCGCGGCCGACTATTGCATTCACCAGGTCGTGCTCGTCCACCACCTGCCACTTGCCGCCGCACTCGCACGGTTCGGGGGAACCGGGCTTTTCCTGCAGCTTGACGCGCTCTTTCCCGCAGTTGCCGCACTTTTGTTTTATTTGCCACAATTCCATGCCTTCGGTCACGAGTAGCCGCTCGATTTGCCCGCGTTCGAGCGCGGACTGGATTTCCGCCAGGCCGTACAATGAGAGGCCGCCGGTCGAGACGCGCTTCATGAATTCGTCCAAGAGCTTCTTCTCCTTGACCGCCTCCTGGTCCGAGATGATTTCCGAGGACTTTTCCAGCACTTCGCGGATTCCGAACTCGTCAGTGTAACCCGTGTCCACCACGCCGAGAATCTTGAGCTGGTAGTTGAACGGCGCCATTTTGACGAAGTCGTGCTTCGCCGGGCCGGGCCCGCCGACTATCACGCCCAGGAAATTCTTTAAGCCGACGAACGCGTCCATGGCAGCGCCTATGCGCTTGTAATAGAACTCGACGCCTTCCACGTGCAGGCGGTCGTAACGGTTCGCGCTGTTATGAACTACGACGCCATTCGCTATGAAGTTGCGGGTTTCCGGAACGCTCAAATCATAAAACGCGCCCTCGACCGAACAAGGCTCCTTTTTCGCGAGTTTCGCAGGAATCACTTGAGCACAAGCAATTCTTTCGATGACGTCGGCTATCGCCTCGGCTTTCCCGGCGAGGTCACTTCCCTCCTCGCGCAACAGAACCGCACGCTTCTTGAAAACGGGCAAAACTCGCTCGGCGAAGAGGCGGCGGCTCAGCGCGCGGGCGCCGTTCAAGAACGACGGCAAGCCTTTGAAATCCGCGTTCTTCAAGCCCACCTCGCGCGCCAACCTTTTTACGAGCAAGCCGTTCACGGGCGCCTGGTCGCAGCGGTTCACACTGCACTTCGCCGAGATTATTTTCAAGAGGCCACCCTGTTTACGCGAACCCGAAAAGCCTATGTTAGAAGCGAATCGCGCCAGCGAAGCGGAATCGCTCACCTCAAGGTAGTATTGCTGTTTTTTGCCGCTTTTTTTCGGCGCGCAGGAAGCGATTATTCCAAAGCGCAGCAAGAGGAGGCGCGCGGTTTTGACCGCGCCCTCGTTGGCCATAGCCAAGGAAATGCGCCCGCTTGAGGCTGAGCCTTCCGCGTCAAACAAGCCGCGGAGGAAGCCAGCCACGACATCGTTCGGCGAACGCATCACCTTTTCGGGCACCTGCTTGTCTGCAAGCTCGGGAAACGCCTTCGCGAACAATTCGACGAGCCATTTGTTGTAAGCCGTCGTCTCGAAACACTCACCCCACCCGGACGCGCGCTTTTTGATGCGCGTGGAAGCGCCGAAAACCGCGCCAATCATCGCTTCATAGTGCTTCGCGACTTCAAGGTCGCCCTCGTAAAAGCGCAGGCGGTTTACGTCAAAACAACCGTCACCCAAGAAATAGCCGGTTATTTGCGCCAGTTCTGGCGTGACTTCGGCGGGAAAACAAACGAGTTTCCACTTCTCCGCGTACGCGCGAACGAAAGCGTTCGCATCAAAGCCGTAGTGCCCCAAGAGCCGTTCGAGGCGTGCTTGGCCGAAGTTTGCGTCGCCGCGCTCCAACTCCGAAACGGAAGCCTGGTCGAGTCCAGCAGCAGCCGCGGCCTCGCGCTGCAGTTCGCCCAGCGACTTGCGCTTTTCGACGAGTTTAATCCGTCCTTCCTGCGAGAGCACGGCGGTGCCTTCTGGGGCGACGGCCTCGGTCAGGACGCGTTCGGCGGGCGAAGGAAGTTTTGAAGCGAGCAGCAAAAAGTCGCCTTCCTTCAAATCTTCGGCGCGCTTTTCTTCGAAGCCGTTTTCGGTTACCGTGAAGAAGACGTGTTCGGGGGTCACCTTCAAAGTTGAAACGGGGTTGCGCGTTTTCAACAAAAGCGCTTTCTGTGATTGCCGCACCGTTACCTTGTCGCACGCCGCGTCCGCCGTCTTCAACGACTTAAAATCCAAGGCTGCCAAGGAACGGCCTTCCACGGCGTTCCTTATCGGAAGCACGCTGCCGTCCGAGAAGCAAACCAACTCGTTTTCGTGAATGCACTGCCCGCCCTTGTGCACCTTCTGGTGCGCCGTGGACTCCATGCGCTTGACCACGCGGATTTGCTTGCCCTTGAGCACGGCAACCGTGGCCTCCTTCCCATCCATCACGACGAGCCCGTACTGCCCGCCGACGTCGATGAGCTCTTCCAGCGGCTCGGTAACGAACACCGACTCGCAGCGGTAGAACTGCACGGCGAGCGGCATGGGCGGCTCGATTGAGAAAAGCTCGTAATCCGTCTTGCCCTCGACTTGGCTCACGTTGCCCGCGAAAACCGCCATGCCGTTTGCGGGAGGCGTCCTGAAGTTCTTGAGGAAAGCCATGATGCGCTCGAGCGCCGCCTGCACGTTCTTCTGGGTGGACTTGCTCTTGATGTTGGAAGCCTGCCCGTACTCGTCGCGCAGCTTGGCGACGATGTCGCTGATTTGGTAGCCGGGCGTGATGTACACGCTAATCAATTCAGTCCCGCGCCCGCGGTATTTCTTCAAGGCTTCGACTTGCTTCTTGAAGTCAAAACGAGCCTTCGACTCCTCCGACATAAGATTAAATACGCAAAAGCGAATTATAAACCGTTGGAAAAAACGCCCCGCCGCACTTCCGGTAAAGGCTAATGCTTAAAAAGGGTCACGACTTAGTCATGATTAACTGTGATTGGGTCATGACGGGTGAAAACGAGTTTGCAACGGTCGTGAAGGACTTCCGCGAGATGCAGGAATCGTTCAAGGACCCTGTTTACCTGGCCAGCCTGATGCACAAAATCAGCGAGGAGCGCACGGCATCGAATTTGGTGTTGAAGGAAATCAACGCCAAGCTGGACAGGCTCGCAACGCTGGAGCACAGGATAGCGAGAATCGAGGAGCGCATGGGCCCGGGCCGCGAGGCTACTGCGCTAAGCGAGGTGGACGAGGAAATCGTCGCCTTCGTGAAAAAGAGCGGGGTCGCGTGCGCCGAGGACGTCAGGCGCGCCTTGAAGTACAAGGGCAAGAACGCCGCGAGCGCGCGGCTGAACGCCTTGCACAGGCAGGGCGTTTTGGAGAAGAAGAGGGCGGGAATGAAGGTATTCTACGCCTTGTCACACTGAACCGGTTTTCGCAAGGAAACCGTTTCAACCCACCTTGAAGAAAAGAGGTATTTTCTTCATTGGGCCGGGGTCCGCACCCCCACCATAAGCGGACTCCGGCCCAACCTAATTTTAGTTGAATTCGCAACGCTAGACGGTTTTCTTTCGCGGCGCCATCGCCTTTCTTTTCCCAAAAGAAAGGCAAGGCTTTTCTTTGGCGCGGCGCCACCGCACCTTTCTTTTCGAAAAAAGAAAGGCAAGGCATTTTTAAGGTTTGGCGGGCTAGGCTCTTGGTCATGAAAAAATCGGACAAGAGGCCGCTGCTGCTCGCGGTCGCGATCGCCTCGGCAATGGCGTTCTTCGGCATCGCGTTCAGCGCGCTCGACAACTGGCTGAAAGCGTTGCTGATGCTGGCCACGCTAGCCGCCTGCGGTTCGCTCGTGCGCCGTTTGACCGGCTGGGAGGATTACTACGGGTTCATGATTGCGCGCGGCGGCGCGGGCCTGGGTTGGATGAAGGTAATCGCCAAGAATCACGCCGCGGCGTGCAGGCGCATCGTTGACGCGGGCTTGACGCTGTGCTTCGGCCTGCCGTACGGGGCGCGCGTTTTCGGGTGGCGCAGCAAACAGTGGATGGAAGGCGCCACGCTGAACATCCTGTTCTTCGCTTTCTTCTTCATAATGCAGGCGGGCACGTTGAATGCCACGAGCGTCCTCTTCATCTGCCTCGGCTTGCTGGGCGGGTTGTGCGGGGTCGGCTTCGGGTTCATCATCCAGCACGCGTTCAACGTCTTAACCGTGCCGAACACTCCGCCCGGAGTGACGCTGCTCCTGCCCGGAATCACGCTGCCGTGGGAGTCCGTCTTCGCGGTTTTGGCGATAGCCGTGGTGCACGAGTTGGCGCACGGCGTCTTGGCGAACGTGGAAAAGGTGAAAATCAAGTCGTCCGGCGTGCTGCTGCTGGGCTTCCTGCCGGTGGGCGCGTTCGTGGAGCCCGACGAGAAGGCGCTGCAAAAGCGCGGCATCCACACGAAGCGCCGCGTGCTCGCCGCGGGCAGCATTTCCAACGCATTGTTCTTCTTCGTCTTCCTCGCGCTCGCCCTGGCGACCGCGGCCGCGCTCAACTCCACGATTGAAAGGGTGAGCGTCTCCGCAATCGCATCAAATTCAACCGCGCCGATAGGCTTGCAGACGGGCGACGCGCTGACTTCGTTCGCCTCGGCGCGCGAAGCCGAAGCCTTCTTCTTTAAAATCGCGTCAGAGGGCGGCGGCTGGGCCGTGACGCAGGTCAACGGGGCCGAAAAAGGAATACGCATTTCCGAAGTTTCGGTGGACACGGCGAATGCGGGGTCGCCCAACGCGGGCTTGCTTGCGAAAGGCGAGGTCTTGCTTTCGGCCGACGGGGCGCCCGTGTACGGGTTCGACGACTTGGAGTCCGCGGTCAGGGCGCATGCGGCAAACGCGACGATTGCGGTTGAGACTACCGCCGGAGCAAAGCTGCTGAAAATCGGAACTGATGGAAAATTGGGCGTGTCGTTCAGGCAAACGCTCACATTCGAAGCAACGGACGCGCCGTCGAACGCCGCGCTGTACGCGCTGCTCGCGTTCCTGCTGGTCGTCTTCTCGTACGCCTACCTGCTCAACTTCATCCTCGCGATTATGAACCTGCTGCCCCTGTTCCTCACGGACGGGCACCGCATAATTTACGAGGAGTTTGTTGAAGCGTGGGGCAAGAAGAAGGCGGCGCTCTACTCGGCGCTCGTGGGCTTCGCGACGATCGGGCTGCTGCTGTTGAACGCGCTGCCCTGGCTGTGGGCGTAAGTTTAAATTGGCTGCGATGTTGGGTTAAGCGGAGGGGAAAAAATGCTCAAAAAAATAGTCGCAAAAGTCAAGAGCATCAGGACCCACATCGTGGACTCCATCACGCGCAGGCCCGACGTGAACGTTTCCGGCCTGAAGCCGGAAGAAAAGGTGTTCAAGGAGTCCGTCGAAGAGGAGTGCAGGCGCGCCCTCGGAAAGATTCGCAAGCGCGTGCCCAACGCCCGCATAAGCGTGCACGTGAAGAGCTCGCTCAAGGGCAAGTGGTACGAAATCAAGGGCACGCTCGAACTGCCCGGCGGCAGCATGTACGCCTCGGCATCCGACCGCGAACTGTACGGCGCGCTAATACGCGTGCTTTACGAGTTCCAGGAAGAGGCGCGCCGCGTCAAGAGTTACGGGAAAAAAGGTGGTTTCAAGTGAACTCGAAAATATTTTATGCCGCAATCGCGGTGCTCGGCGTCATGCTTTTGGCGCTCTCGGCGTACCAGTTCAACCAGTGGTGGAACACGCGCGCGACCCTCCAGCCGTCGCTCACGCAGCTGGACGAGATCGCGGGCGACGCGGAAACGCTCGCGGCGCTGGGCCTGGGCGCGGCGGACGTCGAATCCACGAGGAGCACGATGACGGGCGCGCTTGACGCCATGATGCAGGTCGCGCTTGCCGACTTGGTGCTGGGCGTGCTGCTGTTCGCCGCGGGCGTGTCGTACTACCCGCGCGAGCACGCGCAAGGGCACTACTGAACGCTTTTTTAGCCTTCCCGACGCAAGGATAGCTTATGCCGCGCCGCAACCGCATCGACGAACTCTTGAGGGATGGGAAAACCCGCGCTACGCTGGAAAAGCGCGCCGCTTCCCCCTTGGCCGAACGCGAGGAATGGCTCAAGCCCGAGGTGGGCGACGCGCCGCTGGCGAACGACGAGGACGTCCGCCGCTTGGCCGCGAAATCCAGCGGCAACTCAGTAGCGCCGAACGCGGCAAGGCGGATGTTCAATGGGCAGGACTTCAAGCGCCTGACCGCGAACTACGCCGACAGGAACGCGGCCGCGCTGCACGAGATAAGGCACTTGTTCAAGGGACGCGACAAGGTCGTCGCGTGGGTGATAGGCCTCGGCGGCTCGCCCGTCGAGCATGAGGAAGTCGCGGAACACCTGCGCGCCGCCGGCGTGCGGGACTACGAAGTGTACGCAGCGGACATCCAAGGCGGCATAGTCCGCAAAATGGGCGCGGAAACCGCGCACGTGAAGCCCGTCCAACTGGACGCGCTCCTCGCGACGCCCGTCAAGCGGCCCGACTTGATAGTGTGCCTGAACACAACTTACCAATCCAACGCGAAAATGCAAAAATGGCTGGCCGCAAACTTCGCGGAGGCGCTGAACCCACGCGGCTTCGTCATAACCGAGTCGCGCGGCGGTTACCGCGGCAGGGTGAACCCGTTTCTGGACGAGCTCGCGCCCGCGTTGACGGAACGCAAGTTCAAGACCGAAATCGACGAGCTGTTCAAAACCTACCCCGCGCTGCGGGAAGAAGGGGACCGCGGCTACCGCGAAAAGCACTACTCGCTGTTCTACAAAGAGTGAGCCGCGCGGCGGGCGGGCGCGCTTTAGTACTTCACGACGACGGTCTCGCCGACGCTGGAAATGTGGTCGAACTCCAGGTCGATGCGCTGTCCCGCCTGCGTCTTGATGACGAAAGCGTGCGCGCGCTTGTCCACGTCCGCAATCTTGCCCACGAACGAGCCCATCTCGGTATAGACGCCCTTGCCGACTATGTTCATGCGCGAAATGATGCTCTTGCGGAACTCCGCCGCAAGGTAGGACGCGAGGTACATTGCGACCACGCCCAAGAGGAGCGCGTAAAAGAACGAGGAGAACGGCGCGTCGCCGAGAATCCAGTCCGCGGCGTTGTTGAAAATCAGCCAGAACAGGAGCACCATGCTGCCGTAGACCACGTAAGTCGGCAGCTGGTAGTTCTTCCTCTCGCTGATGGCGCGCAGCGTCAGCCCGCCGATTACCAGGAACAAGGCGATTGGCAGGAGCAGTAACAAGTCCTTCAGGAACCACGCCGCGAGGCGGCTCAGGTTGGACTCGCCCGCGTACTCGAGCGCCAGCACGCGCGAGATTGCCAGCCAGAACGACGCGATGAACAGCGGCGCGGACGCGAAGTAGAACACGAAGTCCAGGCTGTCGGGGGAGACCTTGAAGGTGAAGCTCTTCTTGAACAGCATTTCTTCCACGCCGAAGCCCTTGAGCACCAGGTAAATCCCGAGAAAGCCCACGAACCAGCGCAGGCCCGGGTCCCCGAAGAGAAAGTAGAGCAGCAGGGCGGCGCCGGGCACGCCGAACACGACGCGCGCGAACGCGGGCTCCTTTAGCTTGTCGAGGATGACGAAGTAAGTCTTCTCCAGCTCCTTGGACTGCTTCACGTTCACGGTGCGCACGCTGTCCACGCGAATCCTCGACTGTATCAGCGGCAGGACGCGCTCGTCGCTGGCGCCGTCGCTCACGAAAACGCACGACTCGGGCACGAACTCCTTGATTACGCGGTCCAGCTGCTTGGCGATTTCGACGTCCGCGTGGTAAGCCGAGCGGCCGCTGCCCACGATTGTCGCCACTTCAACGTCATGCTCCCCGGAAAGCTGTTCGGCAGTCTTGACCGCGTCGAAAACAGTGTTCGCGTCCGCGTCCTCCGGATCCGCGAGGGCCAGCTTGGTCGCCGCTTCAAGGTTCGCCTTCCTGCCGATGACCGGGCCGCGCACGCGCGCCTTTACCCCCAAGTCGTCGTCAACGTCCACGCAGAGCACGAGCAAGCGCTTCTTTGCCATAACGACGAATTCACCCGCGGCGGGTATAAAACCCTTGTTTCCAGAACGAATAAAAGCCGAAAAACACGGAATAATAGCCATGGACAAGCAGGCTGCAGTCTTCGTGCTCATCATCGCCGCGGCGGTGACCGCGGTTTACGCGGGGCTGTTCGTGCTCCACCTGTCCCTGCCCCTGCTCGCAATCCTGCTGTTAATCCTGGCCGCGGTCGCTTCGTTCACCCCGCAAATAATCGAGTTGAAGGAGTACGAGCGCGGCGTGCTGTTCACGCTGGGCAAGTTCCAGCGCGTCCTGAACCCGGGCTGGACGGTCATAATTCCGAACTTCCAGTCGGTTGAAAAAGTCGATCTCCGCACGCAAGTGCTCGACATCCACCCGCAAAACGTCATAACGCAAGAGCAAATCCGCCTCAAGGTGGACGCGGTCGTCTACCTGCGCATCAAGGACCCGTACAAGTGCGTGGTCGAAATCAAGAACTACAACGAGGCGGTAACGCATATCATCCACTCGGAAATCAGGAACATCATCGGCAAGATGACCGTGGAAGAAGTCATCGCGCGCACCGAGGAAATCGGCGCCGAGCTCTTCGAAACCCTGAAGAACGTGGAAACCCAGTGGGGCATCTCCACCCAAAAAGTCGAAATCCAGAGCATCGAATTGCCGCACGGCTTGGCCGAAGCGATGCAAAAGCGCCGCGAAGCCACCGAGTACAAGCAAAAGCTGGAAACCGAGGCGGAAGCCCGCCAGGTGAGCATCGACATACTCGACCGCGCGGCAAGCAAGATGAGCGACAAGACGCTTACTTACCTTTATCTTGACGCGCTCAAGCGCATTGCCGACGGCAAGGCCAACAAGATAATCTTCCCGCTGGAATTGACGCGGCTCGCGAACACGCTGGCGACCGGAGGCAAAGGCGGGGAGACCGACTACCCGAAAATCGCCGAGAGCCTCATCGCCGCGTACAGGGAACAGCAGAAGCGGGCGATTGACAGCAAGCTGCCGTTCGCCAAGAAAAAACCGGAAAACGAAGCGGGCGAAGAAGCGCAAACCGAAATGGACGAGGCGCAGCAAAAACTAGCGGCTGAACAGGAAAGCGAAGCCGAAGAAGGGCAAGTTGGGGCAAAGGAAGCGCAACCGGCCGAAGAAGTGGAAGCAGCGGCACCGATGAAAAAAGCGCGGCTAACGCGGAAAAAACCGGAACCCGGCCGAAACAAGGCGGGCAAACGCTGGTCTGTGAAGGCTGTGAAGGAGAAAAGCAAGCGCGCGGCGGGCCGAAAGCGCGTAAGAAGGTAGCGTTTTATACTCGCGGGCGATTAAGCCAGCGCAATCCTTGGTGGGATTAGGAATAATGGCGAGCGAGGTTGACGCATTCGAGGAATTCTTCTCCAACGCCTACCGCCAGGAATTGAACGACTTGGCGTCCGGCTATCCCAAACAGCGCAGCCTGAACGCGGACTGGGCGCTGCTATCCAAGTACAACCCGGAACTCGCGGACGCTTTCCTGAAAAACCCGGACGCCAACCTCAAGTTCGCGGAAGAGGCGGCGTCGCGCGCAATACTCGCGCCGGAAGGCAAGACGGTCAGGCCGCACGTGCGGTTCTTCAACCTCCCGCAAACCGCGGACGTGAGCGTGGAATACCTTGGGGCCGAGCAGCTGGACAAGCTCAGCCGCGTGGAAGGCGTCGTATCCTGGGTGACGGACATCCGGCCCTTGATGAAAGTCGCGCTGTGGGAGTGCATCCACTGCGAACAGACCTTCAAGACCGTCAATGAGAAGGGAAAACTACGCAAGCCCGCGATTTGCAAGTGCGGGCGCCGCGACTTCAGGCTGGTCGAGCAGTCCAGCGACTTCATCAACATGCAGCGCGCCCAAATGCAGGAACCCGTTGAAAAATTGCGGGGCAACCGCCCGTCCAGCCAAATCGAGGTCTGGATGGAGGACGACTTGACGAACCAAATCGCGCCCGGGCAAAAAGTGATAGTCACGGGCATACTCCGCCTGCGCCCGAGCAAGGACAAGAGGAGCGAGCGCGGCGTTTACGAGAAATTCCTGGACGCGCAGCATTTGCACAAAATCGAGCGCGAGTTCGAGGAAATCGTGATTACGAAAGAGGAGGAAAAAGAGCTGCACGAAATCACCAAGCGGCCCAAGCTCTTCGAGGACGTGGCGCAAAGCATCGCGCCCAGCATCCGCGGCCACAACGAGCTCAAGATGGCGATTGCATTGCAGCTGTTCGGCGGAACCGCGAACAAGGTGCTGCCCGACGGCGAGCAAATCCGCCCGGACATCCACGTATTGTTAATCGGCGACCCCGGCTGCATCATAGGCGACGAACGCGTGGCCCTCGGCAACGGCGCGATAGTCAAGATTCAAGAATTGGGGGAAACGCACCTGCAGGAAATAAGCCAGCCTTTGCTCACCGGGCAGGGTTACAAGCGCGCAACCGCCGAACGCTTTCACATTTACCGCAGCCAGCCCGTAATCGAGGTCGTCACCGAGTCGGGCAAGAGCATCAAGGGCACTTTCAACCACCCGTTGCTCGTGGTCAACGGCATGAAACGCGATTGGAAGCGGCTGGACGAAATCATGCCCGGCGAACGCGTCGCCGTATCGGCCTGGATTCCGTGCACCATAACCGCGCCGGTCAAGACCGGTTGGAAGCCCGTCGAACACCGCTTCGGGCCGCGCTCGAAAGCCAAACTGCCGCAGACGCTGGACGCGGAAACCGCCGCGTTTCTGGGCTACGTGGCTGGCGACGGATGGGTGACGCGCACTCGCGTCGCGTTCGACGTGAACTCGGAGGAACAGGACTTGATTCCCGCCTTGACGCGAATCGCCAGGAAAAAATTCGGTTTGGAACCGAAAGTCAGGCGCGAACAACGGCCAGGCAAAAAGCCGATGACGGTCATAGACCTCCACAGCGTGGACGTTGCGGCAAACCTGCAATTCCTGCGCGAAAAACGCGTGCCCGGCATCGTAATGCGTTCGGGCAACAAGGTTGCCGCCGCTTTCCTATCGTGGCTGTTCGAAGCCGACGGCTGCGTCTTCTCGAAGGGCCGCGGCAAGCGCGCGATTCAATTCAAATCCTCGGAAATCGAGTTCCTGCGCGACGCGCAAACGCTCTTGCTTCGCTTCGGCGTGCACTCGCGCGTAAACGGCAACAACCTGGCGATTCGCCGCGCGGGCTCAATCCGCAAGTTCGCGAAAAGCATAGGCTTCCAGTCCGCCAAAAAGAAGGCGCGGCTCGCGGAACTCGTTGCCGCCTGCAGCAGCCTGCAACACGAGCGCGGAAAAGAGTTGAGCGAGCGCGTGGTTTCAGCCAAACCCGCGGGCGTAGCCGACGTTTTCGACGTAGAAGTGCCTTCAGCCAAGCGCTTCATCGCCAACGGCATCATTTCGCACAACACGGCGAAATCCACCATTTTGGAATACGTCAGCCACTTGGCGCCCAAGAGCGTGTTCGTCTCGGGCGGCGCGGCTTCCGGCGTCGGCATGACCGCCTCCGCGGAAAAGGACAAGGACGGCGAAGGCTGGATTTTGAAGGCCGGCGCAATGGTGCTCGCCAACGGCGGCATCGCAATAATCGACGAGTTCGACAAGATGCAGGACGAGGACAGGGGCTCTATTCACGAGGCGATGGAACAGCAGAAAATCAGCGTTGCCAAGGCGGGAATAGTCACGCAGTTCTCGGCGCGGACCGCGGTTTTGGCCGCGGCGAACCCCAAGGAAGGCAGGTTCGACCCCAACACGCCGCCGGCCGGGCAATTCAACATTTCCCCCGCGCTGTTGAGCCGCTTCGACTTGATTTTCGCAATCAAGGACGTAATCGACGAAAAACGCGACCGCGACATGGCCGAGCACATCTTGGCGGGCCACCGCTTTGCTTCCCAAAAAGAGGCGCCGCCCGAAGGCCACCCGATCCTGCCGCGAATCGTGCCCGACACGCTGCGCAAGTACATCGCTTATGCCAGGCGCACCGCGCACCCCATATTGACGGACGAAGCCATGGAAAAAATCAAGGAATTCTACGTGGACCTCCGCCAAATCGGCATGAAGGAGAACACTTTCCCGATTACCGCCCGCCAAATCGAGGGAATAATCCGGCTGGCCGAAGCCTCCGCGAAAATGCGGTTGAGCGACCGCGTGGAAGTGCAGGACACGGAACGGGCGATTAACCTGGTCAAGTTCGTGCTCGAGGCGGTTTACGTGGACAAGACGACCGGCAAGCTGGACTCGGACGTGATTAACATCGGAAAACCCAAGTCGCGGATTGACAAGCTGCACTCGATGATGCGCATAATCAACGACTTGTCGACGAAGACGGACCTGGTGTCCAAGGATGACGCGGTGCGCGCGGCGAACGAGTTCGGCATCGACGAGACGACCGCCATCCGCCTCTTGAGCGAGCTGGAGCGCCAAGGCGACTTGTACAGCCCCCAGGCCGGCTTCATCCGTCCCACCTCAAAGCGGGATAGGGCGTGAAACACCGGCAGGCATAAGCATTAAAAGCCGCCAAAAATAGCTAAATTGTAGGGTTAAAAAATGGAGTTCGAACAATTGGAGAAACTGGCGTTCGAAGCCGAAACTTCAGTAAACGCAGATATAACCTCTGGTAAAATAACTCCTGCCACTATCGATCAATTCAAAACACTTCATGAAGGGATGATGGCAGCGGCAGATGAGTTTTATACCACTCTTCAACACAACCTCACCGCTCAAATTATAGCTTATGGCGCCTCAGAAACAACTGCAAAGTTATGCAAAGGTATCTCCGAAAATTTGAAGTCGGCTAAAAATAGAGGGGATAATCCTATTGCCGCCGAACGCCTAGTTGAACGAAAATATTTGTTTTACTTACAGTTAGTTATATCCGGCCTTAAAATAACTCATAAAACTAAAGCAATTTCTAATGAAAATTATAATTTGATAAACGACTCTTTGCGCACATTAGTTAGACTAGCGGATGAAGATAATATTTACCGCCCAGAATTAACTGAAAATGAAGCTGTTGAAACCGCAGTAGCTAATGCAATTAATGCGGTCGAACCAGAAATTGACCAGCATGACTAAAACCTCTTTTTTGTTTTTGGATAGTAACATAATTCTAGGCGCAGCTCAAGAGAAACTCAAGGACTACTTAAAAATCGAAGTTCCGCGAGCGGGTTCACTAATTCAACCAAATGAATATCATCGCTATTCGCTTGATTTAATTGAAAAAAGTGGCCACGAGCAGTATTTGGAACGATTCACCACATACACTGTAAAAATAGAAGTCAACAAGCTAGTCAGCGATCCGGAAATAATAGAAAAGAAAATAGTTTCCAAGATTTGGAACACTGCTGCGGTAAGTGGTTTGTCAGAGGATGATAAGAAAATAATAATGCCCATAATTTACCGTGTTTTTTTCTTGAAACTACCCGGGTTGGCTATTGACTTGCTAAATCATTTGAGCTCTAAGTCAGTTGAAGAAAATGAGCGAAAACAAGCGCTAGATGAACTGAAAACTAAAGTTTTCATTCCAATTTTCAGACGCAAGGGATTACTTAAACAACATTTAGAGCTTTCGGGCCAAGAACATTTATTCAGATATGAACAAAACGAATACCAGACTTTGTTCTATGTCTTTGAGCGTTTTGGTAACTGGGATCAAAATAGGGATGTAAAAATATTAGCCGAAGCTATTTGCTGCTTTAGACGATTTAAAGAGCAATATAAAGAAACGCCAAATTTCTATTTTGTTTCAAACGACAGATTGTTCCGAGCCAATAGGGTTAATGGGGGCAAACCATATCTAGAAATAATAAACGCAGTATATAGCAACTTTGAAATAAGTTTATGCGCTCCTAAGCATGCCATTGAACAACTTAATTTATAGACCCAAACACGCGCGTACCCAAATCCCAAGTTTTTTAAATAAGGGGAGCCGTAGTTATGGTAACTGCTTATCCCGCAGTCACTACCGTCGCGCGCTTGCGCGCCCCGCGTAGGAGGGATTGAAACGAAATGGCTATTGACAGGAAAGGCTTCACGGAAGCCATAGGCAACTGCCTCGCGGAAAACAAGGGCAAACGCAAGTTCCAGCAGAGCGTCGATTTGGCGATTGGGTTTACAAGCGACGTGGACTTCAAGAAGCCTGATAATCGCTTGAATCTGACGCTCGTCCTGCCGCACGCCCCGAGGAAGATTCCGGTGCTGGTTTACGCGGAAGGCGCGCCTGCCACGGAAGCCAAGAAGCACGCGGATTTGGTTTTGAGCGCCGCGGAAATTTCCGAGTACGCGAAGGACCCCAAAAAGGCCAAATCGCTCATCAATTACAACTCGCTCGCCACGCCGCAATTGATGGCTTCGGTGGGCAAGGCGCTCGGAAAATACCTCCGCGGTAACATTCCGACGGTTTTGCCGCCCAACTTCAACGTGGCTGACGCCATAGAGCGCAGCCGCAGGACGATTTCAATCAAGACCAAGGGCAAGGCGCTGCCGGCGGCGCACTGCATCATCGGCAACGAGTCCATGGCCGCGGAGGAAATCGCGGAAAACGCCCGCGTTGTCATCGACGCTTTGATGAAGAAGTTCAACGAGCACCAGCTCAAGTCGGTCTTCGTGAAGACGACGATGGGCAAGCCGGTCAGGGTGAAGTAAAAATGGGCATTACTCGCGAAAAGAAGGAAGAGCTCGTCAAGCGCATTGCCGGGGACTTGAAGAAGTACCCCGTAATCGGCGTCGCCTCGATAGAGGGCCTGCCGGGCAAGCAGTACGGCAGCATCAAGAAGAAGGTTTCAAGCAAGGCGAGCATTAGCGCCACGCGCCTGACTTTGATGGGGCGCGCGATTGACGAGTCCGGCAGGAAGGAGCTGCAGGAACTCAAGCAGTACTTCGGCAACGCGACCGTGCTCGTGTGCACGGACGCGGACGCCTTCTCGCTTTACAGGCTGTTCAAGCAGAACAAGTCCAAGACGATTGCGAAGGCGGGACAAATTGCGCCGTTCGACATCATCGTGCCCGCGGGCGAAACCGGCCTAGCGCCCGGACCCATCCTGACCGAACTAAAGCTGGCCAAGGTTGACGCACGCATACAGGGGCCAAAGGTAGTCATCGCGAGGGATTCGACGGTAGCCAAAAAGGGCGACGCGATAACCGGGCCCGCGGCGTCAATCCTCGCCAAGCTGGGCGTGGAGCCGTTCGAAATCGGGTTCGACGTCAAGGCGGTTTGGGACCACGGCACGATGTACATGGGCGAAGTGCTCAACATCGACGAGGAAGGCATACTCAACGACTTGAGGAACGCCCACGCGGGCGCCTTGAACCTGTGCGTTTACGCGGAAGTGTACAACGAGGCGAGCGCGCCGTTCATCGTCGCCAAGGCCGCACGCGAGGCGAACGCACTGCAAAAGGTGCTGGAAGCGGTTAAAACTCCTGAAAACAAGAAAGAAGCGAAAGCCGAGCCTGCCGAGTCTGGGCAGGCGGAGCAGAAGTGAAAATTAATTGAAAAGGTGAGGAAAATGAAGGACGTGTACGCTGCATTGCTGTTGCATTCCGCGGGCAAGCCCATCGACGAGGAAAACGTCGAAAA
>PFPF01000044.1 GCA_002792915.1 Candidatus Micrarchaeota archaeon CG_4_10_14_0_2_um_filter_60_11
AGAGTCGTCCCGGTTTATGAGCAGCGGGTAAGGCGCGTTGTTCGTAATGGCGAGCGAAACCGTTGCCGTCTTTTCGTTTTCGTTGTTGAGCTGGAATTGGAGCGAATCCGCGGAAAGCGCCCACGCGTCGTCCAGGCTTTTTTGCATCAGGCTGGCGCGCGAGACGAACGGGATTTCAACGGTCTGCACGACGCTGCCGATGCGCCCGCGCAGGCGGATGCGGCCCTGCACGTCCTCGCGCAGCGTCTGCGGCTTTTCCGCGATTAGCATCGCGTCCTGCGCGTAATACGAGTACAGCCAGTTCTCGGCCTGTTCGCCGCCCTTGACGCGCATGGAAGCGCTCGCGAGCGAGAACGAAGTCAACGACGGGTTCGTGGCGGTGAAAACGGTTGCCGTGACGCGCAACTCGTTTGAAAGCTTGTTGGAAACGACGAACGAAGTGACCGCACCGTCCGCGGAGTCCACCGAGGCTTGTATGCTCGCGGGCGTCGCCTCGAAGAACGCCGCGGGCGCCTTAACCTGCAGGCGACCCGTGGAGCGGCTGAAGAAAGGCGCGGTAACCGCGAAGTCAATGCCGCCGATTCCCGACGGCTGCACGTTTTCCGCGGCGTAAACGCCCGGCTGGCCTTCAAGCGGCGCGGCTTCAATCACGCTGCCCGCCAACAATTGAGATGCCGCTTTGCCAACGGAAACCGCCGCGTCCTCTACCGGCAAGCCGTACTCGTCGGTTACCGTGAATGTCAGCGTGGACGAATCGAGCGCGGTAAGCGAAGTCGGAACAACGGCAACACGCAGCTTGGGCTGCCTTTCGGAAATGACGCGCAGCGACAGCCGCTTTTCCACTACCGTCTCGCCCGCCGCGCTCGAAACGGTGAAAGTGACGGACGCGTCCTCGGAAATGCGCTGCGGGAAAACCGTGAAGAAGCCGGACGCCTGGCCCGTGTCGCCCGTGCGCACTTGCGCGGCCACCTGCGCGAAACGCGTGCCGTTGGTCCCGCCGAGCGACTCGAACGCAAGCGCGGCGCCGTCCGCCTTCGCGGTTATCGTGAACTGGCTGTTAGGCAGGCCGTAAACCGAGTAATACAGCTTGAACGACTCGCCCAGATTGGCTTGGAAGCCGTATTGGCTCGAGTAAGTCGCGCCGCTGAAGACCACGCGGTAACAGAAGTTGAGTTCGGGCGAGCACTCACCCTGGAAGTCGTTGGCAAACGAGCCGCTAATCGCGGTGAAAGCCAGCAGTTCCGCCTTGCTTGCGCCCGCGTCCGAGTCCGCAGGGTCGCGGAGCACGTCGGTTGCGGCGTAGAACGCCGTGCGGTGGTTCAAGGTAACGGGTTGGGCGGAAGGCGCGCCCGTGCGGATTTGCACGAGGAGCTCGCGGGTTCCGGTGAAGCGCTGGAATTCGAAGTTAACCCACTTGAACGTCAAACCTGACTGCTCGCCGGCCGCGGCCGCGGTGGACGCCGCGCCGGTTTCCTCTGCCGAAGCGGCGGGAATGCAGGTTATTGTTCCCGCGTTGTCCGGGAATTGCTCGCTTGAAAGCTGGAAGTCGCCGGTCTGCTTGAACTCGTAGGCGAACGACTTGTTCGCCGCGATGGTGACGCCCTGAATCAAGTCGCCGATTTTTATTTTCTGCGAAATCCCGCCCTTGTTCTCGAAGGTCACGAGCGAGCCGGACACTACTTGCAGGTCCTGCGGCGTGAATCCGGCCTCGTCAAAGTAAACCGTCGCCGGGCCCGCAGCCGCGGACTCCTCCGTTGGCTGCGCAGTCGTCTGCGCCCCCTCGTAACTCGTGCCGCGCGTGATGCTCGCGCCGACGGCGGAGTAGGCCACGATAACCGCGTTGTCGCCGCCGAGCAGGGTTTGCATGTCGCCCACGCGGACGTGCGCGTTCGCCTTCGTGAACGACAGGCCTTGCGGCGCGGTCAGCAGGTATTTCGCGTTGTAAGTCGTGAACGGATTGACCGAATTGACTTTCTCGCCGTCAAGCGTGTACAAGCCCTCGAAAACCAGGCGGGAAGCCCGCTCGAATTGCGTCGAAACGAGCTCGAACGCGTTCGAGTTGTCAGCGCCAGCGACGATGCTGAGCGGCGGGGGAGTCAAGCCCTCGTAGCCTTGCGCCGCCACGGTTGCAACTGCCTGGCCCTCGTACAAATCCAAATAGCACACGCCGTTCTTGTCCGTCGCGCAGGAGTAATCCTCGCCGTTCGAGGAAACGCTTACTTGCGCGGACGCGACCGGCTTGCTCGCGTAGTGGTCGCGCACCGAGAAGCGCGTGCGCGCCTTGAGCAGCGGGAACGCGACTTCAGCCGAGGCTCCTTGCGGGCTCGCCGTCCTGCTTTGCGGCGTGAAGGGCTCGCTGAACGCCACGCGCCCCTCGTAAGACGCCACGGCGACCATTTCCTTCAGCGGCGCGTCCGAAAAGGACTGGAGGCCGTCCAACCCCGTAATCTTCGCGGGGATGCCGAACGGCGCGCGTTCCTTGGCCAGCAAAGTCACGAGCGCGCCCGAAACTTCCGAGCCGTCTGCGGCGGTTACGCGCACGTTCACGACGCCCGAAGCGTCGTCGGTCGCGGTTGCCAGCGCGAGCGCGTGCTCGCCCGCGGTCGCGTAAAGCAATACGGACGGCAGGTAGCCGGGCTTGTATGCCGTCGCGGAAAGCTGGCCGGACTCGCTTGCCGCAATCTGGAAGGATGCTTCGCCCGTGAACGGCGCGTCCTGGTATTTGGCGAGTTGCGTGCCGTTGAACGAGAGTTCGCGGGAATAAAGGCTGACGATGGGCGAGTTGATTGCCTTGCCCGTCGCGTCCGTCACGGTTATCGTAATCAAGCTCGTCGTGTCCGCGTTGCCCTTGACCATGCGTATTGCTTCGGGCCACATTTCGCGCGTCGAGGCGTTGAACTGGATTGAGCGCGTGAGGAAGCCGTCCGCGGACGCGATTATGCTCCACGACGAGCCGAGCGGCACTTCCTGCACGGGAGTCTTGCCGTCGCCGCCGGTCTTGAGCGAGTAAACGCGTTCGCCGGTTGCAATGTCGACGAATTGCACGGTCGCGTTCGCGAGCGCCTCGCCCGCGTTGTCCCAAACCGCGATGTGAACTTGTGAAGCCGCCGTTTCCCCGATTTTGACGAGGACGAGCGACACGCTGCCGTAATTGGACGAGCCCACTCTCACGGACTGTTCCACGGGCGAGTATCCGGGTGCGGACGCGCGCAGCAAATATTCGCGGTTCGGGTCGACTTCGAAGCTCCCGCTTGCCGCGTCCCGCGTGCCGAGCACCGAGCCCGTGATTGAATCCTGCAGGTAAACCGAAGCGTTGGACGGGCCTTCGACTTGGAAGTACACCGCCACCGTGTTCAACTGGATTGCCTGCGCGGACACCGACGCCTTGTTAATCGAATCGCTTTCCACGGTCAAGTCCTGCGAGGCATCCGGGAAAATGTAGTCCGGGCTTGACACCAAGAGGCGGGCCTTGCCTGCCGGAATGCCCCTGAACGTCGCGCGGCCGTCCGAAGCGGTTATTGTTTCGTTCGTGTACTTCGAATCCGCGTTGAGCGAATAAATTTTTACGGTCGCGCCGGCCACGGGCGTGCCGTCCGCCGCGGTCACGGTTATCACGGCCGAGCCCGGCGCGGCGGTGAACAGCGAGGGCAGCACTTGCGCGAGGCCGAAGATTACGAGCGCGAGCAGGAGAAGGAAGACGGGGAGCGAGGGAATCCCCTTTTCCTCTATCGCGTCCGCGGCTGCCTTTAACGGGATTCCCTTCCCGTCAAGCCATTCCAGGAAAGCGTTCCATTTTCCGACAGCCGAGCCAACGAAACCTTCTGCCATGAACAAAAACAAGGCGTTCAGCCATTTTAAATAGTCACTCTTTATAAGTCGCACGAGGCACAGATAATTTCATGCCGCAGGAACCGTTCAAACCGTTGCGCAGCAGGCCGATAAAGAGGGTGCTGCAGAACGCCGAAGAAAGCCGCAGGCTCCTCAAGGCAGCCGAATTCATAACCGCAGCCGGAAGGAAAAGCAAGTCCATCCAGGAGCTCTCCGACAAGACGATTCCGTGGATTCACAATTTCCTGGGCACTTCGACCGCCTCCATCTGGTACCGCAACCCTGAAACCGAAAGAATACAGCTCGTCGCGAGCCAGGACCTGACGCTGGGCAAGGAAGGAAATGAAAGGGAGATGGAAAACCTGCTGGAGAGGATACGCGAACTCGAGGAGAAGGCCAACGACCCCTCGAGCGAAACCTTCAGGGCGTTCAAAAAACAAAAGCCGGTTCACTTCGCGGGCCAGGAAAAGCCCGGAATGCCGGGAAGCGTGAACGGCGTTGGGCTGCCCCTCGACGAAAACCACATGATATGGCTTTACAACCCGTTCGGCGGGGCCACCGAACTCACGACAAAGCAAAAGAACCGCCTCGCGACCGTAAAAAGGTACCTGACGCCGGCCGTCACGAACGTGCACGGGTCCTGGCAGAAGGGCTTGAACGCAGTCAGGCAAGAACTGGCGCTTAAGCCCCACGAATTCAGGCCCTACGAGTCGGGCCTGCAGATGGTCGCCGACGCGGTGAAGCGCCTTTTCGGCGAAAAAGCCGGAGTGCTACTAGTGCACAAGGACAAAACCGCGGGGCACACAGAGTACAGGGTGCGCGCGAACGCGGGCTTCGACAAAGGCATCGCGGAAGCCCTCAACGGGCACTTGATGAAAAACAGCGTCCAGCAAATCGACTTGGAAGCGCTTAAAAAAACGGAAGAGCTCAAAAAAGCGCTGAAGCGCGTCCACGGCCTGCCCTTCGTCTCTCCGCAATCCGAATCGCACGTCCTGCTTTTGACCGGCGTCAAGCTGTCGCCTTACGAATTGCACACCCTGGGCGAACTCACCAACGAGAGCATGATGCAGCTGGAAACCCACCGCATAGACTCGACGCTCGCCAGCGGCGCGCTCGACTCGCGTTACTTCCGCGACGAGCTCGACCGCCTGATGGCTAAGGCCAGCGAAAAAAAACCGTTTGCGCTGGTTTATGCGGACGCCCGCAAATTCAAGAGGATAAACGAGTACCTGAGCCACGGCATAGGCAACAAGGTCATCAAGGCCTTCGGCCACATACTCAAACGCAGTGCCAAGGAAACGCTGGACCCGCGCGAAGGCGTGGAATACCGCATCGGCGGCATGGGCATGGGAGGCGGCAGCGACGAGTTCGTCATAGCGGCGCACGGGCCCGAAAGCGGGGACGCGCTGCGCGAATTCATGAGGCGCGCGAACGAGCGCTCCAAGCGCACGAGCGGCGCGCTGCAGCGCATCGTGCGCGCGGAATTCAAGAGGAACGCCGGCTTGTGGCGGAGTTACGTCGACAAGGTGCGCAAGGACTTGATGGAAAAGCGCGCGGCGGAAATCACGGATGAAATGGTGAGAAAGCAGGCGGAAGAGGACATCGGCGCGGAAGCGCTGGCGAGCAAACCCGAAGCCAGCGTGCGTGCCCACCTGCGCCAACTGCGCGGAATCATGGAAAGTAAGGCTAGAATGATGGTCACCGATGAGGAAGCGGAACGCGAGGCCGAGGCGTTCCTGCCGAAACTGCTCTCGTTAAAGCTGGACCTGGGCCACGTAAGCGCGACCAGCCCCCGGCCAGTCGGCGAAACGCTGGGAATCGCGGAAGAAATGATGAAGAACTACAAGAAAATTGCCGAAGAAGAGGAAGCGCCGCGGCCGCGAAGTAGCCGCTGGTGAGGAGAAGGGAAAACGGAGAGTGAGATTGTATGAAGACGAAGAGCCTGACGCTGTCGAAGGAAGCCATACTCGCGTGCGTGCATTTGGGCATAAGCGACGCGGGAAAAATCGCGAAGAACCTGAACACCACGCGCGAAACCGTCCAGCGCGAGCTGGAAGAGCTCGAGCAGGAGGGCCTCGTCGCAAAGGAGGGCACTTTCTTCAAGAGTTACGTGCTGTCCGCCGAAGGCAAGAACCGGCTGGGCAACGCGAAAATCGAGTTGAACACCGTGCGCGACGCTGCCGTCGTGAAGAGCGGCGCGTTCAGCAAGCTCCGCGTCACCGCCACGAACGCCGGGCGCGCGCCCACGGGCGAAGCCTGCATCCGCATAATCTCGCCGAAAGTTTTCAGCATCACGCGCGAGGGCTGCGATTACGACAACGACCCCGAGCACACGGTTCTCGAGTTCCCGCTCGACGAGCTCCACGCGGGCGAGGCGCAGAGCATACTGTTTGACATGCGCGGCGTGCTGCCCAGCGGCGTGCTCTCGTCGAAGTACAAAATCACGGTTCAGGCGTTCGTCGGCAAGACGCAGACGGACAAGCGCGAAATCTCGGTCATAATCGAGTCCGAATCCAAGGAGTGAAAAGCATGGACTGCCTCCAGCGGATAATCGGGGCGCGCAACAAGAAGGCTTGCGAAAAAGCCGCGCTCGCCTGCGCCGCACAAAAGCTCGGAACGCGGCAGGCGTTCCACCTGGATTACGCGCCAGTCGAAGGGCTGCGCCTGAGGCTGGCGGACGACGCCACGCTGCGCCTCCTCAAGGGAAATTTGGACTGGCTCAAGCTGCGCGCGTCGCACTCGCTGCACCGCGGCCTGACCGTCACGCATTTGAGGGGTTACGCGATTGCCCTCGCCCCGCTGCGCAAGCGTAACGGCAAACCGCTTGGCGTAATCGGCGCAATCAAGAAAAAATTCGAGAAAGGCGACTTGGAGGCGCTCTCGCAAATCGCGGCCGCGGCGGAAACCCGCATCGAGCTCGCCCGCGCCAACGCGCGCCTCGCAGTGGAGGAAAAAGAGCTGGCGCTGGAAGGCGAATTGCAGCGCGTGCTGAGCTCGAACGCCGGATTCAGGGAGTCGCTGGAACTCTTTGCGTTCAAGCTCGCCCAGTACGCGGACGCGCGCGAAACCGCGTTTTACTCTTACTCCGAAAAAAGCGGCGAACTCGTGCTTACGGCGGGAACGGACGCGGCCCAACGCGCCTTCGCGTCGCTGTCGCACGCGGCGTCAACCGCCGGAAAAAAAGGCTGCCCCGTTTCCGAGGACGGCACCGTCGCCGCACCGATTGAATTGAACGGCGAAGCCGTGGGCGCGGTCGCAGGGGTGGCGCACGGCAACGAGGCGATTGCGAAACGCCTTTTCAAGGTCGCGGCAATCCATGCGGCGAGCATTTACTCACTGGAAAAACAGCGCCTGCGCCTCGAAGGAACGCTCAGGAAGGTCGTGTCGCCCGGCGTGCACGAGGACCTGCTGGAATACGGAGCACACCTCGGCGGCGAGCGCAAGATAGTGACGGTATTGTTCACGGACTTGCGCGGCTTCACGAAGATATCTGAGGAGCAGGACGCTTCCGACCTGGTGGCGCGCCTGAACGAGCACTTCGAGGCGATTACGAGGCCCGTGCTCGCGCACGGCGGCATCATCGAGGGCTTCATGGGCGACGGGATGATGGCGTTCTTCGGCGCCCGCGGCGACGGCGACAACCACGAGGAGGAAGCGCTGAAGGCGGCGCTCGAAATGCAGTCCGCGCTCGACGCGCTGAACGCGCGGTGGGCGGTCGAAGACCGCAAGGTGGAATTCAAGATGGGAATCGGCGTGAACACGGGCGACGCCATCGTGGGCAACATGGGTTCCAGCGATTACCTGCACTACACCGCAATCGGCGACACCACGAACACCGCCTCGCGCATTTGCGGCATCGCCAAGGGCGGGGAGATTTTGGCGAGCGAGGCCACCGTGAAGCCCATCAAGGAGGACTTGAAGCTGCGCGAGCGCGAGCCGGTGGAGCTGAAGGGCAAGCGCAAACCCGTGCGCGTTTACGACATCCGCGGCTTCCGATAAAAAGGCGAACAAATGACTGAAGCTTACGAATGGGTAATGGGCGATTTGGACACACTGAACGAATGGAGTAACCATTTAATCAAACAATCGCCGTCCGCGGGGCAAATTTCAGATCTGGTTTACTTACAAAACATTGCAATACAAGTCATGATAGTTTCTCAGCTAGAATATTTTCTAAAATCTGCAGGTAAAATAGAAAAGCAAGGAGAAATTAAAAAAATAATAGAACAAAGCGAATTAACCAAGTCAGAAAAAATAGAATTGAAAAGATTAATGCTAGTTCGGCATACTCTCGTTCACAATTTAGGACACTTTGATGAAGAGTTTAGCAAAAAAATAAACAAGTTGGGCTTAAAATTTGACTTAAAAGAAACAGAAAAACAAAGAATGCTGAGTCCTTTGGCAATAGAAACTTTGCCAGACTACATAAAAATAACGAAAAAACTAATTGACGAAATTGAAAAAACGAGAAGTGCGGCCGTCGGGATTTGAACCCGAGTTTTGACGTTGGCAACGTCATGTCCTACCAGACTAGACTACGGCCGCAAAAAACGCGGAGTAGATAACGGCGAAAAAGCTTTAATATACTTTCCAGCCGTCCTCTGCGCCGCCTTCCACCGAAACGAGAGCGAGCTTCGCAAAGTCGCCTTCGGGGCAGGCGGCTAGCAGCATGCCTTGCGACTCGATTCCGCGCAGCTTGCGGGGCGCCAAATTCGCGACCACGATTATCTTCCTGCCCACGAGCTCTTCCGGCGACTTCAACTCCGCCAAGCCCGCCGCGAGCGTGCGCTCCTCCGAGCCCAGCGAAACCGTCAGCTTCAACAATTTGTCAGAGCCGACCACGCGCTCGGCCGCCTTGATTGTGCCCACGCGCAAGTCCAGCTTCTTGAAGTCGTCGTAAGTGACCGTTGCAACGGCTGTAGGCGCAACTGCGGCTGGCGCGGGTTCTTCAGTCACACTACCACCTTCTCGCGCTTGCCGGACTTGGCGGCTTTGGACGCGGCTTCCGCGGCGGC
>PFPF01000038.1:0-394 GCA_002792915.1 Candidatus Micrarchaeota archaeon CG_4_10_14_0_2_um_filter_60_11
CCACGTCCGCGCCGAGCGTGCCGAACCCGAGAATCGTGGAGTTGCTCATATTAAAAGCACAGTCGCCGACGAACGCCACCTTCAAGCCGTTGAGCTTGCCCTTGTGCTCCACTACGGTGAGCATGTCGCCGAGCGTCTGGCAGGGGTGCTCGAAGTCCGTCAACCCGTTAATGACGGGAATCGTGCTGTGCTTCGCGAGCTCCTCGGCGTCTCCGTGCTTGTTAAGCCGAACCATCACTCCGTCCACGTACCTGCTCAGCGTGCGCGCCGTGTCGGCGATGCTCTCGCCGCGTCCGAGCTGGCTCGTCTTGATGTCGAGGAAAATCGCGTGCCCGCCCATCTGCGTCATTCCCGTCTCAAAGGAGACGCGCGTCCGCGTGGAGCTCTTCTCGAA
>PFPF01000038.1:462-30182 GCA_002792915.1 Candidatus Micrarchaeota archaeon CG_4_10_14_0_2_um_filter_60_11
CTTTCGCGTTTGCCTTTTTCTTGGGCGATGGCTTGGATGCGGCTTTTGCAGCGCTCGTTTTATTGCTTGTCGTTGCCGTGCTTGTTTTTGTGTCGCTTGCCGTTGTTTTTGTTTTTTCGCGCTTCTTCCCGTAGAGCTCGGCGAACACGCGCTTGGCCAGCTCTTCCCGCTTCTCCTCGACGAGGGCCTCGAAAGTGCTGTCCACGCGCATCCTGGCGTCGCGGCTCTCGATGACCGCGCCGCCCGTTGTTTCGATGAACCCGGCCACTTTTGCGTGCTTTGACGCGATTGCGCCGTCCGCCTTCTTCACGTAGACTGCGGCGTCGCCTCCCAACTCGCGCTTGCCCTGGTTTATCAGGCGTTCGAGCGTGCGCTCGTAGGCGCGCGTCCGCGAGTAATCGCGCAGCTCTTCAAGAACCGCGTCCAGGCAGTCGTGCACCAGCGCGTCCCTCGCGCGCCCCGTAACCCTGGCGGCTTGCAGCCGCGCGGCGTAAATCCCGCGCTCCTTGCCCTTGGCCTCCTCTTCGGCGGCCTTGAGCAGCTCGCGCTTGCGCTCTTCCGCCTTGCGCTTGGCTTCCGCGTTTATGCCCCTCGCTTGCGCGCGGGCTTCCTCAAGCGTCTTTTCCGCTTGGCTCTCCGCACGCTCGAGGATGTCGCGGCCCAGTTTTTCCAGGCTCAAAATGCATCAACCTCAGGCCGGCGTCATCGTGAGTATGAGATACGCCACGACGAAGCCGAGAATCACCATGGTCTCGGGAATCGCCAGGAAGAGCAGAACTTGTCCTTCCTTTCCGTCCTTCTCCGCCATCAGGCCCGCGCCCGCGGCGCCGATGGAGCTCTGCGCCCAGGCGGTTCCGATTGCGCTGCCCACTATCGCTATTGCCGCGCCGATTGGCGCCCAGCTTGCCATTACCGTGGTTGTTGCGTCTACCATTGCCCTTACACCTCTCCTTCCATCTCCCTTGACAGGGGATTGAAAGCTATCCCCCCGCCCCTGTAAAACTTGGAGAAGAACTCCACGTAATGCAGACGCAGGGATTGAATTGAAGACTCGAACAAGCCGAGCATCAGCGCCCCAATGTGTGCGAGCACGAAGAACGCTGCGAACAGGATGAAAGAAAGCAGGCCCATGGGCTCAAGGCTCGGCTGGAGGGGAATCTTGTCGATTATCAATGCGAGAATCACCGCGCTCACTCCCAGCGCCATTATACGAAGGTAGGAGAACAGGTTCGAGAACAGTCCCGGCAGTTCCATCAGCGCCACCGCGCCCTCGGTTGCCGCGATTCCAGCCATCCCGATTACTCCCAACGCGCCCCAAAACCATCCCGGCGCGAATGCCGTGAATTGCACGATAAGCTCGAAGAAGGTGATGCCCGCGCTGGACGCGAGGAACGCGATGAGCCCGATTTCCGCGAACAGCCAACTTGTTTTTGCAACGGCGTGCTTCCACTCCTTCTCGCGGTACGCGGTCACCGCGCCGATGATGAATCCGAGCGCCAGGTGCAGCATGCCTATGAAGATGACGAGCGCCATCAGCTCCGCGAGCCCCTCTGCCTCCAGGCGGTGGATGAGCGTCGTCCAGTGGTAGCCGAAGATGTTGTTGAATCCGAAGAACTCGGTGTAAACGAAGCCGAACGCGGTCGTGCTCAAGCCGCTCAACAGCATCATTCCGCTCACGTCGCGGTAGAACCCCTTCTTGAATTTCGAGCGGAGGAACAGCGCGAGCAGCACGGCGCACAAGCCGTAGCCCACGTCGCCCAAAATCATGCCGAAGAAAACCGGGAACGTCATCGAGATGAAAATCGTGGGGTCCAACTCATGCTCGGAAGGCAGCGAGAAGAAGCGCACGAGGAACTCGAACGGCCTTATCGCCTTCGGGTTGTCCAGCACGGACGGCGGGTGTTCCTTCGTCGCGACTTTTTCGACCACGGTCTTGCCCGCGGTGGCTTCGGCGACCGCCTTCTCCAGTTTCCCGAAATTCTTGGACGGCACCCAGCCCTCCACGGTGACCGCGAAGTCGCTTGCCGCGAACCGCGACGGCAGCTGTGCCTTGCGGGAATGCAGTTCGAGCGCCTTGATTGAGTCCGCCAATCGTGCCGCGTGCTTTCTCTTCAACGCCGCGATTTTTTCCCCGGCTTGCTCCAGGTCGCGCAGCGCGCTTGCCTGCAATGCGCGCGCTTCCGCCAATTCACTCTTGAAGGACGCGTTAGCCTGCGGGATGCCCAGCGCGCCCGTAGTTTGCGCTTCGAGTATGGGTTTTGCCTGCGCCTCCCTGGCTTTCGGGAAGGCGTACAGGAAGTATTCCCCCGCCTGCTGGGCTTGGAACGGAACCCTCGCCTTCGCGAACGCGGCCTCCACGTCCTTCGCGGTCTTGCGCGGCTTGGCGTAATGGAACGACAACAGCCCGTTGCGCAGCGTTTCCTGCTTTACGTTAAGGCCCTTGAACGGCTCCAATTCGCTTGCGCGGCTGCCCGCGCGTTCCGCCTCTTGGCGCGCCTTTGCGGCTTGCGCGAACAAGTTTTCGAACTCTTGCGCGGGGATTTGGCGCGCCTCTTCCAGCGCTTCGGCGAGCGTCGCCTTCCTGATTTTTCCGCCTTTCACCGCGAGGCGTTCGGCGAGCGCGCGGAGCCGCACCAGCTCGCGGCTGATTTCGCCGAATTCCTCTGCCGGGCGCTCTTGGCGTTCGCTGGCCGTTTGGCGCACCTCGACCCCGCCGAAGGAATAGAGCGCTCCGACAAGGCGCTCCGTTTGCGCCTTGGCTGCGATTATGCGCACCTTCGACATGGGTTCGAGCTTAAGCATTTTCAACAATTACCCTGCGGCCGCGATTTCCGAGGCCATTTTCCTCGCGATTGCCGCGACCTTGGGCTTGGCTTCCGTGCGCTCGCGTGCCGCGTCCTTTTCCGCCTGCGCGAGTATCGCGTCGCATTCCTTTTTCACTTTGGCGGACTTTTCATTGAGCATTTCTTCGCGCTCGCCTGCCGCCTCGGCTTCCGCGTCTTCCAGCGCCTTGCGGGCCTTGGCGTGCGCCGATTCCACGATTCGCTTGCGCTCGGTTTCCGCGTTCGCGATTATCTTGCGCGCCTCGGCTTCCGCCCTGTCGAGTTCGGCTACGGTAGCGTCGATTTCAGCCACGAAATTACCCCTTTGCAAAATTAACCCGTTGAAAAAGCTGTCGCTTTTGAAGGAAGCCGGGAAAACCAGACCTTCAAATATTCTTATGCGCAAATTATTTAAAACAGGCGCTTTTGGCCCGCAAAAACGGGCGTTCGCGGGTTGGCGCAAACCGCCCGGAAAATCCCGGAAAACCGCGAACAAACGAAAACGACTTTGCTTTTGCCGTTCGCCTGCGAACAGTTAAATACGTTTTTGCCGCAACCAACTATGTCATCGGATTCTCGGAGTTCGGGTGGGGGGGCGCAGTGCAAGAGGGTTACTTAGCGAAATTCTTCTCTGAGCGGGACTACCTGCTCGAGCCTGCGGCTGCCAAGCGATTGTGCGAGCTCCCCGACGGCGAGGCAATGCAGGCAGCCGAGGCGAGCGTCCAGTTCCTTTCCCAGCGCGGCGGCTTCGTGCTCACGCGCCCCCTGCTGGAGGCGATTTTGGAGGACTTGGCTTCCGCGCGCAAGGCCGCCCAGCCCGCGTTGGTGCAGAAAACAGGGTTCGACGCCGCCGCCAAGCGCATGCCCTCCAACCTGTCCTTCAAGGAGGACCGCGACGTGACGCTCAAGAGCACGTGCACCGGCTCGTTGGAAGACTTCGTCTCCTATTTCAACGACCGGCTGACGCAGGAGCGCGGCTTCCTGCGCAACCGCCAGACGCAGCTGACTTACGCGACCATCCAGAAGCTCAAGTCCAGCGACGACCGCAAGACCGTGCGCGTGATCGGCATGGTTTCCGACAAGCGGCACACGAAGAACGGCCACGTGCTCGTGGAATTCGAGGACGAGTCCGGCTCCATGCCCTGCCTTTTCTCGAAGAACGACAAGGGCGCGCTCGAGTTGGCGAACCAGCTGCTGTTGGACGAGGTAATCGCGCTCGACGGCTTCAAGAGCGGCGAGCTGTTCATCGTCAAGGACGCATCCTGGCCCGAGCTCCCCATCCGCGAAAGGCGTTTGGCGGACAGCGACGCGTGCATCGCCTTCATCAGCGACTTGCACGTGGGCAGCAAGTTTTTCATGGGCGAGAATTTCGAGAACTTCCTCAAATTCCTGAACGGCGATGGGCCCGAGGAAGAATTGGCCGGGCGCATCAAGTATCTCCTGATAGCCGGCGACATCACGGACGGCATCGGGGTCTACCCGCGCCAGGAAGCGCAGCTCGTGACCAAGGACATTTTCGAGCAGTACGAAGTCTTCGCCAAGCTGATGGAGGCGGTGCCCGACTGGGTCGAAGTCGTGATATCGCCGGGCAACCACGACGCGGTCCGCATTGCCGAGCCCCAGCCGCGGCTCCCAAAGGAGTTCACCAAGAGCCTGGAAAACAAGAAGAATTTCCACTTCGTCGGCAACCCCGCGTACGTCGAAGTCGAGGGCTTGAGCGTGCTCATGTACCACGGCACCTCGCTGGACGCGCTCGTCGCCGCATTGCCTTCGCTCCGCTCGGGTTACCAGTCACCCGAGAAAGTCGGCGAGGAAATGCTGCGCCGCAGGCACTTGTGCCCCATTTACGGGGAAAAGCCCATCGTTCCCGAAAAGAAGGACTACATGGTCATAGACTTCGTGCCCGACTTGTTCCATTTCGGGCACGTGCACAAGAACGGCTATTCGAACTACCGCGGCACGACCATAATCAATTCCGGAACATGGCAGTCCACGACCGACTACCAGCTCAGGCAGGGGCACGTGCCTACGCCCTGCCAGCTGCCGGTTTACGAAGTGCGCACTGGCGCCTTGAGGGTGCTTGACTTCAAATGACAATCGCCAGCCCGCGCATGCAGGAGTATTTCTCGGAGCTCACGCAAGGCCTGGCCGCGGCTTACGCGGAAGCGGGCAAGGCGCGGCTGAAAGGGCTGGACGCTGCCGTCGAAGTAGAGATACCTTTGGCTTCGGATGTTGCCGCGCGTGTTGAAGGGCTGGTGGGGCCGAAAGGCGTGGCGGTTAAAATCCGCGAGCTCTTGAAGGCGCACAAGGTGCGCGAGCCCGCGTGCTTCGCATTGTGCGACGCAATCCTGGCCGGGGAGTTCGGCGAGTATTCCAAGGAAGAGGCGCTTGAGCGCGCGGTGCGCGCTGGCCTCGCGCTGTTCACCGAAGGCGTGGTGAGCGCGCCCATCGAGGGGATTTCCCGCGTCAAGGTGCGCCAGAACAACGACGGGAGCAGTTACGCCGCGCTCTATTTTGCCGGCCCCATCCGCGGCGCGGGAGGCACGGGCCAGGCGTTCTCGCTGCTCCTCGCGGACCACTGCCGCCGCAAGCTGGGCTTGGCGGAATTCCGCCCGACGGGCGACGAGGTCGAGCGCTATGTTGAAGAGTCAAATTTGTATTCCATCCGCACGCGCGCCGGGCAATACACGCCCACGGAGGACGAACTGCGCCTCATAATCAATTCATGCCCGGTCTGCGTTGACGGCGAGCCGACCGAGGATTACGAGGTGAGCGTGCACAAAGCGAAGGGCGGCGAGCCCAACCGCGTGCGCGGCGGCGTGTGCCTGGTGCTGAGCGAGGGTTTGTGCCTGAAGTCCGCGAAAGTGTTGAAAATCGCGAAGAACGCGGGGCTGGATTGGGCGTGGATTGAGGCGCTCGTGAAGAACAAGGACAAGGCGGGCACGCAGGAGCGCAAGGTCAAGCCGATTTCGAAGTATATGGAGGACTTGGTGGGCGGCCGCCCCGTGTTCGGCTATCCAATGCGCCCCGGGGGCTTCCGCCTGCGTTACGGCCGTTCGCCGTTCTGCGGCATCCAAGCCAAGGCAATCACTTCCGCGTCCATGGAAATACTCGGCGAGTTCCCGGTAATCGGCACGCAACTCAAAACCGAGCGGCCAGGCAAGGGCTGCATAGTCACGATTTGCGACGACATGGACGGGCCCATAGTGCTCCTCGACGACGGCTCGGTAAAGCAGGTGCACTCGCATTCCGAAGCGTTGGGCTTGAAGGGCCGCGTGCAGAAAATACTTTTCAACGGCGACATTCTCATCAACTACGGCGACTTCGCCAAGCCAAACCACCCGCTCGTGCCGGGCGCGTGGTGCGACGAGTGGTTCAGCCGCGTGCTCGAGGCGAAGGGAGTGCAGGGCATTGAGCCCTGCCGGCTTTCGTGGAAGGACGCCCTCGCGCTCTCGCGCGAAAAAGGGGTTCCCCTCGCGCCCAGGCAGACGCTTTACTGGTGCGACCTGGCGCGCGGCGACTTGAAGGCGCTCGCGGACTGGATTTGCGAAAAGGGCAGCCTCTCCTTCGAGTGGTTCGAGTTGGAAGGCTTGTTGCTGCCCAACGACGGGGGCAAGCGCTTTTTGGAGGAGCTCGGCCTGGAGCACGAGGTCGGCGAGCGCGGAATCCTGCTCAAGGGCGATTCAGCGGCGAAGCTGTTGGAGCCGCTCGGCCTTGTGAAGGACGGGAAGCTGGACAAGTGCGCTTTCGAGGCCGCGTTCGCCGCGCCTGAAAAAACGGTCCTGTCAATCGTTTCCGAATTGTTGGGTGCCGAAGTCAAGAACAAGGCGGGCACTTACATCGGCACGAGCATGGGCCGCCCCGAGAAGTCGCGCGAGCGCGCCATGGCGCCGCCCGTGCACTCGCTGTTTCCCGTCGCCCTGCTCGGCGGGAAGACGCGCGACATCGTGAAGGCGGTGCAGTCGCTCAAGCGCAGGGGGGAAGGGTTCGTGGAATTCGAGTTGAACAACCGCGCGTGCCCGAACTGCGGCGCGCACTCGTGGAAGCTTTCATGCCCTGCCTGCAGCGAGCGCACGGCCGCTTCGACGGAAAAGCCGTCGATGCCGCAGCGCGTTGACTTGCCGGACGCGTTCGACGGCGCGTGCAACCGCCTGCACTACCGCCCGCCCCAACTCAAGGCGGTGATGGGCCTGATTTCCGCGGGGAAAGTTCCCGAAGCGCTTGAAAAGGGAATTCTCCGCTCGAAGCACGACGTAACCGTTTTCCGCGACGGGACCTGCCGTTTTGACGCGACGGAAATACCCGCGACGCACTTCAAGGCGGCCGAGGCGGGCATCCCGCTGGAGAAGCTGCGCGAGCTGGGCTACGAGGCGGACTGCAAGGGCAAGCCGCTGGAATCGGGCGAGCAGGTGCTCGAGCTGTACCCGCAGGACGTAATAATCTCGACGCACGCGCTGGCGTATTTGCAACGCGTTTCCAAGTTCGTGGACGACCTGCTTGTCTACCATTACGGCCTGCCCGCGTTTTACAACGCGGAAAAACCCGAGGACCTGATAGGCGCGCTGATGATTGCAATCGCGCCGCACACGAGCGCGGGCATCACCTGCCGCATAGCCGGCGTCAGCGAAGCGCAGGGCCTGGTCGCGCACCCGTACCTGCACTGCGCGTGCCGCCGCAACTGCGACAGCGACGAATTGTGCTTCCTGATGCTGATGGATGGCCTGCTCAACTTCTCGCTTTCCTACCTGCCCGGGACGCGCGGCGGGAAGATGGACGCGCCCCTCGTCTTGACGAGCGTGCTGGACCCGAAGGAAGTGGACGACGAGGTGCACGCCATGGACCGTTGTTGGCAGTATCCCCTAGAGTTTTACGAGGCGTGCGAGCGCATGGCGTCGCCGTGGGACGTGAAGCTTGAGACTGTTGCCGACAAGCTGGGCTCGGCGGAGCAGTACGAGGGATTCGGGTTCACGCACGGCGGCTCGATAAGCGGCCCAAGCAGGACGCGTTACGTGCAGCTGGGCGACATGCGCGAAAAGCTGGACGCGGAACTCGTCCTGATGACCGCAATCCGCGCGGTGGACGCCATCGATGCGACCGAGCGCGTGATAAACAGCCACTTCTTCCCGGACTTGTACGGGAATCTCCGCGCGTTCTCGAAGCAGAAGTTCCGCTGCGTGGACTGCAACGCGAAGTACCGCCGCGTCCCGCTGTCGGGCAAGTGCAACAAGTGCGGCGGGAAGCTGCTGCTGACGATAAGCAAGGGCAGCGTCATAAAATACCTCGGGCTCAGCAAGCAGCTCGCGGAGAAATACTCGCTTCCGAACTACCTCAAGCAGCGCATCATGCTCGTCGAGCGCGAAATCGAGAGCATTTTCACGAACGAGCAGAACCGGCAATTCTCGCTCGCTGATTACGCATAAAAACCAGCTTCGGCTTAACTCTTAGCGTCATGTACCGGCAACCGATAGTGTGCGTTCTGGGCCACGTGGACCACGGCAAGACGTCGCTACTGGACAGCATCCGCGACTCGCGCGTGCAGTCGCGCGAAGCCGGCGCCATCACCCAGCACATCGGGGCGTCCGAGGTCCCCGCGGAAGTGATAAACGCGTTTTGCGGCCCCATGCTGGAAAAGCTGAAGATAAAGCTGTCCATTCCGGGCCTCCTGTTCATAGACACGCCGGGTCACGAGGCGTTCGCCAACCTGCGCAAGCGCGGCGGGGGAATCGCGGACATCGCAGTCCTGGTAATCGACGCGAACCAGGGCGTGCAGAACCAGACCCTAGAGGCGATTGAAATTCTCCGCGAGCGCAAGACGCCGTTTCTGGTCGCGTTCAACAAGGTGGACGCGTTCAGCGGCTGGATTCCCTCCAAGTCCACCTCGATGGCGGAGTCGCTCGCGAAGCAGAGGCAGGACGTGGTCGAGCAGCTGGACAAGAAGGTTTACGAGCTGGTGGGGAAGCTGTACGAGCACGGGTTCAACGCCGAACGCTTCGACCGCGTGAACGACTTCACGCGCCAGTTGCTCATAATCCCGTGCAGCGCGAAGACGCGCGAAGGGCTGAGCGAATTATTGCTTTACGTTTCGGGTTTGGCGCAAAAGTTCCTCGACAAGCGCCTTACGATAGCCAAGAACGCGCAGGCGCGCGCCAGCGTCCTCGAAGTCCGCGAAGAGGAGGGGCTTGGAGCTACGCTGGACGTCATCCTTTACGACGGCGTGCTGCGCGTGGGCGATTCGGTGGCTTTCAACACGCTTGCGGGCCCTGCCGCGTCGAAAGTCAAGGCGCTGTTCAAGCCAAAGCCGCTGGACGAAATGCGCGACCCGAGGCAAAAGTTCGACCCGGTGCGCGAAGTGCCGGCAGCCGCGGGAGTCAAAGTCTCGTGCGAGGGCGCGGAAGCCGCGCTTGCGGGCTCCACTTTCGTGGCTTTCGCCGACGGCGCAGGAAAGGCCGCGGCATTCAAGGAGCTGGAGGCGGAGTTCAAGGAGTTGAGCTTCTCGCGCGACGTTTCCGGCGCGGTGCTGAAGGCGGACGCGCTGGGCAGCCTCGAGGCGATTACCGGGCTCCTCGAAAAGCACGGCGTCCCCGTGCGCTCGGCCGGAGTCGGAGCACCGACGCGCAAGGACGTGCTCGAGGCGGCGAGCGTCAAGCAGAAGGACAGGTTCCACGGCGTGATATTCTCTTTCAACCAGCCGGTTGAGGCACCCGTGCGCGAGCTCGCGGAAAAGGAAGGCGTCAAGATTTTCGACGAGAAGATAATTTATTACCTCATCGAAGGCTACGAGCGGTGGGTCAAGGAAGAGAAAGAACGCGACCAGCGCGAGGCCTTCTCGCGGCTCACGCTTCCCGCCAAACTGCGCGTCCTCGAGGGCTGCTGCTTCCGCGTGAACGACCCGTGCATTTTCGGCGTCGAAATAACCGCGGGCCGCCTGCGCAAGGGCGTCGAGTTGTTGAATTCGGAAGGAGTTTCCGTGGGAAAGCTCAAGTCCATCCAGCGGGACAAGGAGTCCGTGGACGAGGCGAAGCAGGGCGACCAGGTTGCAGTCAGCGTTTCCGGCCCCACGTTCGGCAGGCAGGTGCGCGGCAAGCAGGACTTGTTCGTGAACGTGCCCGAGCGCGACCTGGAGGAGTTGGAGTCGAAGTATTGCCAGGCGCTGTCGCCCGCGGAACAAGACTTAATCGCCAAACTGAAAGTCTTGAAGGGAATAAAGCCGGCGTTCTAAACGCGCAGGCGCTTATTTAAACGGCGTCGCGGTAGTAATCGCGCCAAAAAGGTTTTCGTTTTGAATAAGCCCCGCACCCGCACGAGAAAGCAGCCCAGCGTGCGCGTTTCCGTGGTCGTGCCCACGCTCAACGAGGAGGCGAACGTGGCGGGTTGCATCGATTCCCTGAAGCGCCAGTCGCTCAAGCCGCTCGAGATAATAATCGCTGACGGCGGCAGCACGGACGCCACGCGCTCGATTGCGAAAAAGCGCGGCGCGGTAGTCGTAGTGGAGAAGACGCGCACCATCGCGGCTGGAAGGCAGCGGGGGTCGCGTGCGGCAAAGGGCGAAATAATCGCCTACACGGATGCGGACGCCGTGCTTCCCGAAAACTGGCTGGAAGAGCTGGCGAAGCCTTTTTGTGACGCACGGGTGTCCTGCGTTTTCGGCTCGCTGCGGCTTTCGGACGCGACGCTCCTGGAGCGCCTGCTTTCGCGCGTGCTGGCAATCGCCTTCGCCGCCTCGGCTTTCGTGGGTTCGCCCAGCGGCGCGGGCAGCTGCATGGCGGTGCGCGCCTCGGCGTTCAGGAAGTCGGGCGGGTTCGACACGCGCCTCGTGACCGCGGAGGACGTGGACCTGCAGAAGAAGCTCAAGAAGTTCGGCCGCGTTGTTTACGCGCCGGCTGCCGTCGCGTCGGTTTCGCCGCGCCGCGTGCGCAAGTGGGGGTACCCGAAGTTCATATTGTTCCACTTGCGGAACTGGTTCAAAGCCAGCTTCCTCGGCACGCCCGAGTGCAATTACGAGCCGGTACGCTAACGCTTGCCTTCGCGCGCCTTCTTGATGGCGCCGTGGATGTACTGCCTCAACGCCAGCGCGAGGACGCCCATTGCCGCGAACAGCCCCAAGTCGTGCAGCAGTTCGTACCTCCTCGCGGCGGGGTCCGCCGTGTAAATAACGTGGCCGGCGGCGGCGATTCCCAGCAGTACTGCGATTGCGCAAATGTAGACGGGCATCCCGCTCTTGCGCTTGCGCGACACCGCGAACGCGGTCACGGCGTAGACGATGATGATTGGCGTCAGGACGACCGTCAGGAAGTTCAACAAAAAGCTCGCGCTTTCAAGCAAACCCATTCTTCAACCAACCTCTCCACAAGAGCACTTCAACTCGTTCAGCGCGTCCAGCAATTCGGAAAAGCCGCGGCGGTCCATGGCGCTCACTTCGAACAGCTTCTCGCGCCTGCCGACCTCGGACAGGAGCGCCTTGAGGTGCGCGTCCGCCGCCTCAAAACCCCCCAGCATCTTTTGCTTCTTCTTCGGCTTCTGCAGGTCCGCCTTGTTGACCACCGTGAGCGTGGGCAGCGCGTACTCCAGCCGCTGGAGCGCGTTCAACGCCCGCAATACCGTCAACTCCTTTTCCGAAGAAGCCGCGCCGCCGCGTTCGGCGACGAACAGCACCGCGTCCGCCACCTCCGAAAGGAAGGGCGCGCCCCCGAACAGGAAAAGCTCGAGGGAGCCCGCCGTGTCCAGCAGGACGAAGTCGCCCTTTATCGCGGCGAGGTCGCGCATCATCTTCTTGGACGACAGGGCTTCCGAGTAAACCTTCTTGACCGCGCCGTTCGGGCCCAGCTTTTCCGCGGCCATCAGCTCGGCGGTGGCGTAGTAGTCGCGAATGTCGAACGCGGCGTCGTACTTGATGTGCCTGCAGCCCGGGTCGAGGTTCGCGCACGCCACTTCGTAGCCCTGCTTGCGCAGGTAGCTGGAGAACGAGTAGGCGAGCGTGCTCTTGCCTGCCCCGCCGCTGCCAATGAGCGCCACGCGAAACATTACGCAATCAGGAGCGCGGCGGCGAATAAAACCGTTCCCAATTTAAAAAGTCGGGCCGCGAAGCGAAAAAGACAACAACGGGTTTAACCTGGCGTGCATTCGCTGCCGTTGTTTTTTTGATTTGCTTGCCTTCGCCCTAGCCGACGAAATTCTTCAACTGGGGGTACATCTCGAAGAGCTGCTGCTGGGCGAGGTCCTCGTACATCTTGTAGAGGATGCCGACCGTCAGAAGGATGCCGGTGCCCGTGCCCAGCGCGCCCGTGATGTCCGCGAACCACGCGAGCACGCCGACGAATATGCTGCCGAGAATCGTGATTATGGGGATGTAGCGTTCCAGTATTTTCTGCGTGATGCGCGAGTCCTGCCTGAAGCCGGGTATTTGCAGGCCCGCACGCTCAAGCTGCTTGGCTATGTCCCCAGCACCCATACCCGTGGACTCTATCCAGAACCACCCGAATATCACGCACAACGCTATCAGGGCTAATCCGTAGAACAGTATGTGCAGGAGCTCCTGCGGCTGCGCCAAGTATTGCACGTAGGAAGCGTAACCGCCCGGGAACAACAGCGGCGAGGCCAGCGGAGTCGTGTAATACGCGATGCCGTCGATTGGCTGGTTGCTCTCGTAGTTGCCGAGCAGCGGCATTCCCGCGTTCGCGGCGAACATGCCCGCCAACTGCACGTTCAACAGCACCGCCGAGGCGAGGATGACGGGAATATTGGAAACGTAAAGGAATTTTATGGGGTAACGCGCCCCGAGCCCGCGCGCGCGGCCGTAAGCCAAGGGCAGCTCTATTTTCATGCCTTCGGCATACACGACCGCCGCGAAAACCACGACGACGAACAGGACGGGCATGAGCGACCAGACCGCGTTCACGATGTCGCCGCCCGCCACGTAATACAGCGCCTGCGGTATCAGGCCGGAGGGGGCGCCGGTCGCGGAAGGCGCGAGGCTGAAGGCGCCCACCATTACGGATTGGCTGACGCCCGCGGCAATGAAGAGCCCGATGCCCGAGCCGATGCCGTACTTTTGTACGACTTCGTCGAAGTAGAGGAGTATTATCGAGCCGAGCGCGAGCTGGAGCATTATCAGGAATTGCGTCGCGAAAATCGAGCCGAGCAAAGGCGACGCGGTATTCGCGGGAATGTAGTTCGAGAAAACGTAGACCCCGGCTTCGAAGAAGCTGAGCGCGATTGCCAACAGCTTTTGGAAGCCCTGGAACTTGCGCTTGTTCTCGTCCTTGGTCAAGTCGAGGCTGATGAGCTTTGCGCCGACCGCGAGTTGGAGGAAGATGCTGGCGAGCACGATGGGGCCGATGCCCGCGGTAATCAGCGAGCCGGTTTTGCTGCCCATGAGCACGTCGAGGCGCTCGAAGCGCGAGATGTTGGCCGAGTCGACCCCCAACGGGTAAATCTGGCCGAGTATGAAGAACAGCAGGAGGATTACTACCGTCCAGCCCAGCTTTTCCTTCAGGGTGGGGGGTATTGCGGGGCGCTTGACTTCGGGAAGCGCGCTGGTTATCGGCGTGAACAGGTCTATGAAGCTCATGCGTTCGAGGCCTCTCCGCCGGCTGCCTTTATTTTTTCGATTGCCTTCGCGGTGAAGGCGGTTGCCTTTACTGACACCTTGTGGCGCAGCTCGCCGTTGGAGAGTACTTTCGCGTTCTTGAGGGTTATCTTGTCGCCCTTGAGCTCGCCCGACTCGATCATCCTGTTCAAGTCTTCAAGCGTGAATTCTTCCAGTTTCGCGCGCACGCTGCAGAAGCCGCGCTTGCGGTTCTTGTTCTCGCCGTCGTTAATCGTTTTCAGCCACTTGTGCTTGTGCCAGCCCGCGCGCCCCTTGCCGCCCTTGCAGCCCTTTCCGCGGCGGTTCTTGGCGTTTCCGCCGCCGTGGCTCCGGTTGCCCAGGTACTTGGTCATCCTCGACTTTATTCGGCGAGCCATGTTTAGCAGGTCATCCTCTTCAAAAGTTCCTTCAAATCGGCGCGCTTGCCCAGCGCCCCGCCCTTGCCACCCCTCTTGATGCTGGCCTTCCAGCCCTTCACGGGAGGGTGCAGGCGCATGTGCTTGGACTTTATCAGCTTCATCGAATCCTCATCCGCCTCGCCCCAAGTAACGTAGTCCTTAACGCGCTCCAGCATCCCCGCGTCCTTGGAGTCCAATATCGCGCACGAGTGCTTGCGATTCAAGCCCAGCTGGAGCATGCCCATGCGCGCGTCGCGCTTGACGCCGTTTATTCCGCGCACCCTTATCACGATGATTTTCGACATTTGCAAAACCTTGACCCTGCCTTTTTTTAACCCTGTTTTAATTCCCGTTCATCACTCTGAAGTTTTTCCCATCTTTTGTTTGTTCAGCGAGTTTAAAGCCTTGATTGTCGCCTCGGTGACGTTCAGCGCGTTCCTCGTGCGGCCCTTCGCGGTGGTCCACGCGTCGCGCACCCCCGCCAGAAGCAGGACCTTGCGGGCGGTCGCGCCCGCGACTATTCCCACGCCCTTGGGCGCGGGGCGAATCACGATTTGCGTGTTTGCGCTCTTGCCCGTCGCCTTGAGGGCGACGCTGTGTTCGGCTCCGCAGACGCACTCCCACGAGCCGCAGCCGAGGCGCACGCGGATGATGTTCTTCTTCGCGTCCATTATCGCCTCGGCGATCGCGTCGCGCGTTTCCGGGGCTTTCCCCACGCCCACGGCTATGTGGCCGTGCCTGTCGCCGAGTATCACTATCGCGCGCATCACCATCTTGCGGCCGCACGCGGTCATGCGCTGCGTGTTTGAAATTTCGAGCACTTCCTCCTCCAAGTCGGGGAGCAGGAAGTCGACTATCGTGGGCTCGAGTATGCGCGCGCCGGAGTCGAGTATCTCGTCCAGCGACTTGATTTCGCCGGCGAGCACCTGTTTCCCGAGTTGCGTGCGCGGCACCCAGTTCTCGATCGGCGACTTCTCGCGCTCGCGCCTCGGCCTGCTGCCGCGCCTGCCGCCGCGATTTCCGCCGAACCCTCTCCTTTGTTGAACCATAATCGTTTTACACCGTTGCCTTTCCTTAAACCTTCAGGAGCGCCGCCTTAGCGTCGGCGAACTCCTTTTCCTTCTTCAAGTGCGAGCCGTTAATCCTGGATTCGGGGGGCATCTGTTCCTCTCCGTACTTGGCTTCGATGCCCGCGTCCACCGCGCCCTTGAGGCAGGCGAAAACTATGCCGCCCTTGGTGGACGGGTGCAGCCCGATGTCCAGCACGACGTTCTTGATTCCCGCCTTCTTCGCCTTCAAGCCGCACAGCATGCCCGTCAGGTAAGCCGTGGGCGTGTTGCGCTTGGGCGTCCAGCCGTGCTTGAACAGCTCGCGCGAGGTCGTGAGCGCGGTCGTCCTGTCGCCCTGTTCGGAGTACTCGACCACGTGGCATATCAGCCCGCGGTTCGTCTTCCGTACGACGAGGCGCGGCTGCCCTGACTTGAGGAGCGCCAGTCGTTTCGCGTAATCCGTCTTGCCGAGTCGCCTGCGCTTGAAGTGCACGGCGTACAACGGTCCGGTTGCCTTGCTCATTTCAGAATCACTTTAACCCCAAATCACTTTAGCAGCTTGTTCTCTTCCACGTACAAAACCAACTGGCGTTTCGCCTTGAAGTTGTTGCCCTTAACCATCTTGTACAGCTTCGCGTACGCGCCCTCGACGAGGCGCGGCTTGAGCTGGTGCAGCAGGCCGCGCTGGCTGCGGACCTTCTTCATCCACCTCTGCTTGAGCGTGTGCTTGGCGTAGTACGTGCCCTTCCTGCTGCCTTCGCCGCGGCGCCTGCCCGCGTTCCTGCGTTCCGCCTTGAAGCGCGCCTTCGCGCGGCTCTGCCCGACCGAGGGCTTGAGCTGGATTGCGCCTTCCTTTATGAGGCCGCGCACGTCGTCCGTGGTGAGCGAGTCGCGCGCCTTCGCCAGGTCGACTATCCTGACGCGGTTCTCTCCGCACTTCAGGACCTTCGCCGCCAGCCGTTTTATCGTTTGCACAGTCATTTTGAATCAGCCATTGAGAACTTTCAATCCCTTCGCACGCGCCTTTTCCGCGAGCGCCTTCTTCTTGCTCTTGCCCAAACCCGCCGCCAAGCGCACGACGCAGCCCTGCGCCGCTTCCAAATCGCGCCCGCTCGACACCAGCTTTTCCGGCAGCTTGGCTCCGGGGTGCCTGTCGCGCAGGCTGCGCGCAGTGGCGTAACCTATTTTGGGCGACAGCACGTAGCCGCGCCTGTGGATGCGCACCTTGCTGTCGATGCCGTGAGGCTTGCGCCAGCCCGTCCTGAGGCGGGGGTGCATTTTCGCGTCCGACCGTTTGAATTGCTTGCTCATGTTACCATCACGTGTAATAGGCGCCGTCTTGGAAGACGCGCTCGTCCCTGTTCGTTATCTTGGTGGCGTTCACGATGTTCGCCGCGGTCTGGCCGACCGCCTCCTTGTCCGAACCGCTCACGATTATTTCCTGGCCCTTGACTTCGACCTTGGCGCCCTTCTTTATTTCCGCCTTGCGCGGCGTCTTCTCGCCGAAGAAGTTCTTTATCGAGACCTCGTCGCCCTTGACTTCCACGCTTATCGGGAAGTGCGCGTAGACTACCTGGAGCTTCTTTTCGTAGCCTTCGGTGACTCCCGCGGCCATGTTCTTCAGGTGGGATTCGAGCGTGTTTAGAACCGCCTCGTTCTTCCTGCCGTGCTTTTGGATTAACTCGAATTTGACTTCCCCGCCTTCCTGGGTCGCCTTGACGAAGCGAACGTTGAATTTTTTCTCGAGCGTTCCCCGCTTGCCAGTGACCTTTATCGCGTCTCCGGCGATTTCAACCTTCACTCCCTCGGGAACCTTCATTATTCGCACCTAGTAAACGTAACACAACAGCCTGCCGCCGGTGGCCTTCTCCTTTGCCTCCTCTTGGCTCATTATGCCGTGCGGCGTGGTGGCGATGAGCAGCCCCACCCCTTTCGCGGGCAGGAAGCGCTCCTCGAACTTTTCCCAGTCGCCCTTCTTGACCGGGTAGCGCGGCTTGATTACCCCGCAGCCGCCGATTTTGCCCAGCAGTTGCAGCGAGATTTCTCCGCTCTTGCCGTCGTCGATGACTTCGAATTCGCCCACGTAGCCCTTGCGCTGGAGGAGGAGCAGGACTTCGCGCACCATGCGCGACGCCGGCTTGACCTTCACCTGCGGGTTGCCCTTGGTTTCGGCTACCTTAATCGAGTTTATGACGTTTGCGAGTGTATCCATTTTTCAATCAACTGTATTTCTTGAAGCCGATCTCCTTGGCGCGTTCGCGGAAGCACTTCCTGCAGATGTTCAAGCCGTACTTGCGGATCAGCCCCCTGCTGGCGCCGCACAGCTTGCACATGCGCGTCATGCGCTTCTTGTACCGTGATTCCAGTTTGAGGCTCATTCCTTGATCGTCACTCCGTATTCCTTTGCTATGAACTCGCGCGATTCGCGCGAAGAAACGCGGTGGCGCTTGGGCACGCGGTGCGGCGCGATGCGCCTCTTGGAAATGTTCGCGCCCGGCTTGCGCAGGCTAAGGCAGACGTCGAACCCTATCATGCCCAGCTTGGGGTCGTACTTGGCGCCGGGAAAGTCGATGTACTCCTTGACGCCGAACGAAACGTTCCCGTACTCGTCGAAACTGCGCGTGCTTATCTCGTTGTCGCGTGCGTCGAACGCCTTCTTGACGAACTCCTTGGCCGTCTTGCCGCGGAGCGTTATCTTGACTCCTATCTCGTCGCCCTGCCTCAGGTGGAACGAGGGTTCGCGGCGTTTCGCGCGCGTGGTCATGGGTTTTCCACCCGTGAGCCTTTCCAGCAGCGTGCGCGCGTTGTCGAGCGGCTGCCCGCTAGCGCCGACTCCGATGTTCACCGTCACCTTTTCCAGGCGCGGCTGTTGCATTGGGTTCATTTGGCTTCTCCGCTTTCAAACTCCTTGTCTATGACGATCAGATAATCCTTGAGCGTAACCACTTCGCCGCCGGGCGTCTTGATGCGCGCGTCCGAAGGCTTGCTTCCCACGCGCTCCATCACTTCCGTCAACTCGCCGATTTGGCCCGCGTGCCTGCCCTTGCATACCAGGCAGAGGCAGCCCTTGTCCAGCTTCGCGAACCCCGCCATCTTCTGCTCCGGGACCGTCAGCTTGAGCGTGTCCCCCGGCTTGAAGCGGTCCTCCTCCTTTTCGATGAGGTGGTTCCTGCCGTCGTGCAGGTTCAATTGGACTTTCCCCTTGGCGTAGTACTTCTTGTCGAGAATCTTGCAGTATTTGACGGAAGTCTTCTTGATTGGCTGCAGGACGAGTTTGTCGCCCTTCACGAGGACCACGAACTCCTTCTTTTCCGCGGGAATCGCGACCAGGTCCATCAGGCCCACGGAGAATCCGTCGTCGCCCACTTTGCGTCCGTCGACCAGCACGAGGCCGGCCTTGAGCGCCTTGCGTGCCTCGCGCGCGTCGGCGGCCAGGCCGAGCTTGTCCCTCAAAAGTATGAGCAGCGGCATCGCCTCCTTCTGGGCGTGCGCTCCGGGTGCGGGCTTGCGCACCCACCTTATGCCCTTGCGGCCTATGCCCCAGCTTACCGGGGACGCGAGGCGCTTCAAATGCCGTTTTCTTCCGTGGCCAGCCATTTTAGCATCTACTCCTTCTTCATCGCTTCCGCGAGCATCGCCGCGGCCGCGTCTTCCTTCTTCGACTCCTTCTTGGTTTCCTTCTTTTCGCGCGCGATTTCCTGCTTTCCGCGCGACGCGAGCTCCGTTATTAACAAGTTCGACGCGTCGAGCGGGACGAGGACCTCCTTGCCGCCCTGCTTCTTGTCCGTCACGCCTTCCACGAAGACGCGGCGGCGCTTCAAGTCGACTTCGATGACCGCGCCGGAATGCTTCTTGTGGATGCCGCGCATCACCTTGACCTTGTCTCCCTTGTGCACGCGCACGCAGCGCTTCTTTTCCTTGGCGCGCAGCTCTTTCGAGAGGTGGCTGTGCAGCTGGCGCGCGCGCTGGTGCAGCGGCGCGTTGTAAAGCGCCTTGCGCTGCTTGCGGGGTTGCTTGCTGTGCTTCTTGTCGTCGTACTTCATGAAACATCACATTAAAACTTCTAGACTACGGCGCTCGCGATGGCGACGACTTTAGGGTAGCGCTCGCTTATCTCGCGGGTGGCGCAGCCCTTGATTTCCGTGCCCTTGGGCAGGTTCTTGTCGTCCACTATGACGCACGCGTTGTCCTCGAATGAAACCCTTTCTTTTCCGCGCCTGAACTCCTTCTTCTGGCGGATGATGAGCGCGAGCTCCTTCTTCTTTATCATGTCGGGTTTTCCCTTCTTGACGGAAACCATGACTATGTCGCCGATGCCGGCGTAGGGCACGCGGTTGTGGCGGGACATTGCGCGCTTGACGCCGATTACCCCGACTATCTTCGCGCCGCTGTTGTCGTCGCAAACCATTTGCGTGCCGATCGTAATCGGCCTGGTCATGTGCGCGGTCAAACCCAGCATTGGCTTTTCAACCCTTCCCCTTTTGCAGGAGGACGTGGCTCTTGGTCTTGCTGACCTTCCTGCACTCCATTACCGTTATCCTGTCGCCCACAACCGCAACCATGCAGGCGGGCACGTGGACGCTGAGGCGGCCGCGCCGCTTTTCGAGGCGGTCGTACTTCTTGACCTTGCGGTAGTAATCCAGCTGGATGACCGCCGTGCTCTTTGGTTTCGTGCTGACCACGACGCCTTCCAGTATTGCTCCGCGCGTGCGCAGCGACCCGTGCACGGGGCAGTTCCTGTCTTCGCACTTGTTCACTTTTGCCTTTTCACCTTTTTCAAACGGTCCCACGGCGCGTGCATTATCGCGTCGCCTTGAACCAGGATTCCGCCGAAGTCGAACGCCGAGCCCTTCTTGGGAACGGTTTTCCTTCCCTTCGGCGTTTCGAGCACGAAGGCGTTCTTCGACTCGTTCACTACCAAACCGCTCAAACCGCGCAAGCCTCTGCAACTGCTCTTCGCGACGACGACCCGCCTTCCGACGAATTCGGCGGCGGTCGCGTCGGGTTGCTTTTCGGCCGCGCGTGGCGCGGGTAACTTCATTCTAGGGGTCATCTGTTATTTAAACCCTATGCGAAGTTTATGAGCTCGCGCGGGTAGCCCATCTTGACGAGGCGGTTCACCACGTCGGCGATGTGGCTGCCCTGCAGGATTATCATGCCGTCCTTGGCCGTCCCCCCGCAGGCGAGCGCGTGCTTGAGCTCCTTTCCCACCTTCTTGAGCTCTTCGCCCTCGAGGCCCTCCACGATGGTCACGAGCTTGTTGAATCGCTTCTTGGTAGTGTAAATTTGCAGCTTTCTGCTGGTCTCCTTCTCTATCGTTTGGCACGCGCAAATTTCCTTGGGCAGGCCGCACTTGTCGCAGATTCCCGTCATTTCTTTTCCGTTTTCCCCTTGGTTACGACTTTCTTCTGCCTTAAAAACGTGTTTATGCGCGCCACGCCCTTCTTGAGCGTCTGAAGGCGGCCCACGTTGGCGGGCTTGCCCGTGGACTTGAGCTGCGAGCGTTCCGCGTGTAACTCGTTTTCAAATTCAACGAGCTTCTTCTCCAGCGCGGCAACGTCCATCGCCTTCATTTCGCCTTTCTTGATTAACGCCATTTTATTGTGCCTCTTGCTTGGTTTCTACCGCGGCCGTTTCCTCCTTCTTCTCGTGCGCAACCGGGGGCTTCTTTTTCTTTTCAGCCGGCTTCTGCGCCGGAGCGACCGCAACTTGTGCTTCCACCTTCGGCTCTGCCGCCTGCTCAACAACCGTTTCTTCCTCCGCGACTATTGCGGTTGCGGACGGAATCTTGACCTTGTCGGGGAACACGGTTTCCGGCGAGACTATTTTTACCTTGATGCCGATGCATCCCGCCTTGAGCCTGGCGACGTAGCGGCCCTGGTTGACCAGGTTCATCGGCTCTCCGCTCTTCTTCAGGTATCCCTTGCGCACGGTGATGGTCTTGGCTTTGCCGCCCTTGCCGACTATCTTGCCGGCAACGCGGATTTCCGCGCCAATCGCCCCCGCTTCCATGACTTCCTTGAGCGCCATGCGCAAGATGGGCTTCACGCGCGGGTTGGTTTCGATTTGCTTGCCGAGCTTTTCGGCGACGAGGCGCGCGTCCAGCGCGGGCTGCATGACTTCGATGACCTCGATTTGCGGGTTCTCGATGTTGAACTTGGCGGTCAAGTCGTCGCACAGGTCCTTTATCGCCTTGCCCTTCTTTCCGACGACCATGCCCGGCTTGCGCACGCACAGGCTGATGCGCGTCGCGATGGGCGTGCGCTGTATGTTGATGCTGGAAACGCCAGCGCGCTCGAGCTCGACGAACAGGAAGTTCTTGACTTCCAAGTCGGCGAGCGCCTTTGTTATGAATTTCTTTTCAACCGCCACTTCGCTTAAACCCCTTTTGCCTTCTTTGCTTTCCTAGCCTCTGCCTTGGCTTCCTTCGTGTTCCTTTTCTTTACGGATTCGTCCCTTTCCTTGACCTCGATTTCCGTGCGCGAGGTCACGTAGTTCGCCCACACCGCGCGCTTGCCGTAGCCGAGCGTCGCGCTGGACACGAAGAAGCGCCTGTAGCGCGGGAAGTCGTTCTGCTTGTACGCGCGCGCCGCGCTCACGAACAGCTTTGACTCGTCAAGTCCCTTGTTGACCGCGTTCGCGACCGCGTTCTGCAGCAGCTTCTTGAACAGCACGCACTCCTTGCGCGGGTAGCGCCCCTTCTTTCCGCCCAGTTCCGAGCGGTGGCCGCAACCCGTGTTGTGGTTCCTGTACGGAATCGCCTTCTCCAGCGCGATCGCGCCGTCGAGTATCTCGTAGGCCTTCTTGACGTTCTTGCCCTTCACCGAAGAGCAGATGTTCGTCAAGTCCTTGTAGCTGCCCTTCCAGTCGTGCCCCTGGGCGCAGCCGGCTTTTTCGTCTTTTTTGAAGGAGTACTTGTACATGTCCTCACTTGAGCTCCACGGCCTTGCTGCCGCGCGTTGCGCCGATGCCCGGTCCAGAGTGCTTCACCAGCTTGCAGGTGTGGCTGTATTCGCCGAGCCGCCTCCCGAGCATTTCGGGAATAACCCCGCACTTCACCCACTCCTTGCCGTTGTAAGTCTCCATCTGCAGACCCACCATTTCCGGCAGGACGATCATTTCGCGTATGTGCGTGCGGAACGGCTTCTTGCGGTCGTGCTTGCGCAGCTTGCGGATGAACGCCTTGAAGGAGTGCCCCATGCGGCCGAGGCTGCGCCTCTGGCGGGACGGCACGAGCTTGACGAATTCGTCCACGCTCAGCGCCTGCAATTCTTCAAGCGTCTTTCCCTTGTAGGAGAATTTTCGTGTAGCCATCTTATTGTTCACCAACTGCGCGCTCGCGGCGCTTCTTCCTGCCGGTCTGGCGCGCTGCGATGTGGCCGACCTTCTTTCCGGGCGGAGTGCCGCGGGCGCGAGTGCTCGACTTTCCGAAGCTCTTGCCGCCGTGCGGGTGCTCGTTCGCGTTCATCGCGGTTCCGCGGACTATCGGGTAATACTTGTTGCGCGCCTCCATCATCTTGCGCTTGCTGCCCGCCTTCTTGAAAGGCTTGTCCAGCCTTCCGCCCCCGGCCGCCACGCCCACCGTGGCGCGGCATTCCGGGGACAGCACGAGCACGCGCTTGGAAGAAGTGCTCATTTTTATCGTGACCCTGCCGGTTTCCTCGTCGTGGGAAATCAGCGTTCCGCCGGAGCCGGTTGCGCGCAGCGCCTTTCCGCCGTCGCGCGGCTTGAGCTCCAAATTGAAGATGGGCGTGCCGTCGGGCAAGGCGCCCAAACTGGAGACGCTGCCGATTTTCGCGGCCGCGTTGACGCCCAATTCGACCTCATCGTTGATCGCGATTCCCTCGGGCGCAATCAGGTAAATCTCGCGTCCGTCCTCGGCGCGCAAAAGCATGAGCGGAGTGGAGTGCGCGGGGTCCAAGGCAAAGCCTATGACCTGCGCGCGCATCGCCTCGCTGGGCAGCGGGGGATACTCAACGTTGCAGAGGAAGCGGTGGCCGGGAGTCCTGAATGCGGGACTGCCCTTGCCGCGCCTCTGGTTTATGAGCATCTTACCCATGTTATCAAATCACCTTGAGGCGGGCCGCCAAGTCCGGAGCCGCGTTCTCGCGCTGGAACTTGACCATCGCCTTCTTGCGGTTGTGCGTGGTTATCAGGACCGTGACTTTGTCGACCTTCTCCTTGTATTCCGCCTCGACTTCGCGCTTGACCTGCTCCTTCGTGGCGTCGCCGCGCACGATGAAGGTCAGCATGTTCTCCCTTTCGATTGCCGAAACGGCTTTTTCGGTTGTCAACGGGTTGATTATGTACCTCATGAAAATCACGCGTAATAGAGTCCCTGCTTGTCCAGCGCCGCGAGCGCGTCCTGCGTCCACACGGTCAGCCTTCCCGCTTCGCCGCCAGGCGCCAGCAGTTCAATCGTCAAGTCCTTCACGTCCGCACAGTTCACGCCCGGAATGTTGCGCGCGGCGCGCCACAAGCCCGAGTCCTTGCCGTAAACTATGAGCACGCTGGACGGCTGGCGGTAGCCTCCCTTGCGCAGCCTTGCCCTGCCGCTGCGCTGCTTGCGCCCGTTGCGGGCGCGTTCCAAATCCTGCGTCAAGCCCATTTTTTCAAGCACGCCCACGACGTCCTTGACGCGCTTCACGCCTTCGAACGAGTTGTCCGCCACCAGCGGCAAAGCGCAGTCGAACAAGTGCCCGCGCGCCTTCGCCAGCTTCGCGTCGCAAGTAGCGGCAATCGCGCTGCGAATCGCCTTGTTCTTCTCCTTGTAGTTGATTCTCTCGATAATCGTCTTGTACGGCTTTGGCGGGTGCGCCCTGCGCCCCTTGGTTGCGTTGGGCACGACCAGCGTGCGCCCCATTCCGCCTCCCGGAATCTTTTCCTTGGGCAGGCGGGCCTTTCCGATGTTGATGCCCGAGCGCGCCAAGTGCCTGCGCCCGTAATACTTAGCGGTAGTATAGTCTATGCCCGCGCCCTTCATCGCGCCCTTGGGCTGCCAGAGCAGCGAGCGTTCCGCGTGGAAAGCGCGGCGAATCAAGTCGGGCCTGTATTCCTCCTCGAACTGCCTGGGCATTTGTGCCTCGGCCGCCGCAGTGCCTTCCATTGAGTGGACTTTTGCCTTCAAGCGTGAACACCCTGCCTGATTTCCGGCTTTTTAACGGGCTTCGGCGTCTTCCTCAGCAGTATGAAGCGCTTTGACGGGCCGGGAACGCTGCCGTCGACCAGCAAGTAATCGTTCTTTATCGGGCCGTAACAGTGGAATACGAGGTCCAGATTTTCTCCGTGGCTAAGCACGCGCTTGTTCGTGTCCGTGCGGCGGTGGTAACCGTACTGCCCCGCGCGCGGAATCGTGTACATGACTTTCGCCTGGCGCTCGGGGCCGATGGAACCGCCGTGCCTGCGTGCGCCGGTTGCCTTGTGGAAGTTGAGCGCGGTGTTGAAGCGCTGGACCAAGCCAATCCAGCCGCGGCCCGTGGTGACGCCAATCGCGTCCACGATTGCGCCCTCGTCAATTACGTCCTTGACCCTGACTTCCTTGCCCACGATGCTTTTTGCGTACTCGAATTGCGCCGCGGCGTCTCCACCCAAGCCTATTTCAACCATGTCGGGCGTCTTTTTGCCCGTGCCCGTGCGGTAGGGCTCGGTCAAAACCTTGACGCGGTACTCGTCACAGCCCGCGATGTCCTCGATTTTGTGCGACTTCTTGGGGCAGCGCATGCTCTTCTTGATTTCCTTTGGCAATTCGGTGGATACCGTTTCGCCGACGAGCTTCAAGCCGTAAACCGTGTTCTTGAACCCGACGACCGAGTAAACGAAAACCGGCGGAGTCTCAATCGCGGTCGCCGCGCGGATGACTTCCTGCCCTTTGGTTGGGGCTTCCCTGTCGTCGATTATGGTAATAGTGGTCATGCCCGCCTTGTAGCCCGGGAAGCCGAGCATTCCCTTTCCCGCGTGCCAATACCTCATGCGGGGCACGACGCGCCTCGCGCGGCGCCTGTGCCAGAAGGAGCGAGAACCCTTTTTCGGACCCGGACGCTTGCCCATTCCTAATCAGTGCTCACTTTCTTGGCGGTCGGGGGCGTTTCCTTGAAGAGCACCTTGGCGCCGCAATAAGGGCAGCGTACGAACTCGAGCTCTCCCGTTTGGAACTTCTTCCCGCATTTAGGACAAACGTACAATTGAGATACCCACCCTTGATTCGGATTGAACAAGAAATGGACGAATATATTAATAAACCTTTTCCGCAACCCCTTGCTTTGAAACGGGGTTCGGAAAACGCCCCTTTTCAAAAAAGGAGGCTTACGCGTTCTTAGTTTTGCACTCTTCCTTGATTTGCCGGATTACGGCTGAAGCTTTTCCATGCAGCGCCGAGGCTTTTTCCTCGAACGCCTTGACTTCGTTCTTGAAGCCGGCGAATTCCTTCTCGTTTATTTTCGCCTTGCGCTTGGTTATCGCCGCCTTCTGCAATTCTTCCTTGAACGCGTCCTGCCGCATCGTCAATTCTTCGTAGTCCAAAAGCATTTCGTCGACTTCGATGTTCAGCAATAATATCTTCTTGTTCAGCCCGTCGGAGTAATACTGGTTCGAGCCCACGTATTGCGCGAACTCCTTGACGGTTTGCAGGAACGCCTCGAACCTCTTGAGCCGCAGCGGCAGGTAGTCGAACCTCTTCGCCAGCTCCGCGTCAACCTTCTCGTCTTTTTCCATTACCATCGCAACAATTCCGGCGCGCGCGTTTAAACGGCTTTTGAATCAAGCGCCCGCGATGAGCCAGACGCTCGCGATGGAAACCGCGATGGCCAGCGCGCCCTTCAGGGACAGCCTTTCCTTGAGGAAAACCGCGGCGAGCGCCATGGTGACGATGGAGTTCAAACGCTTCGTGGAAGGGGGTCAGAAAACACCGTAAAAAATGGGGGACGCACCAAAACGCTGGCGTTTTGGGCGGGCGCAAAACCCGCGGGTTTTGCTGCCAACCGCCGAGTCGGTGTCCCCGCGTTTTCCGAGAGCCTCCAATGGGATTCGAACCCACGGCTTCGTGCTTACCATGCACGCACTCTACCAGGCTGAGTTATGGAGGCGGCTCTAAAAGAGAGGGAGCAAAACGTTTATTATTTTGCGCTTTGAACTAATTCTACGCTTTAAAGGTTATTTGGTGGTTGAAGGATGGGCAAGTTTCCGATCGCAGAAAGGCATTACGCGCGCAAGGTGGTTTGCATGAAGTGCAAGGCGCTGAACCCCAAGGGCGCGGTGCGTTGCAGGAAGTGCGATTACCCGAGCCTTCGCCCCAAGCGGGCCAGGAAGAAGGAAGGCAAGTAGGTTCGCGTTTGCAGGGGTTGCAGAGCTTGGCCAAATGCGCGGGACTTAAGTGACCTCTTTCTTTCACGGAAGAAAGGCGTGGCGGAAATCCCGCCTCTTAGGAGTTCGAGGGTTCAAATGCGCTTTTTTGCCTGCGGGCAAAAACCCGCGCTAAAAAGCGGTGGAAATCCCTCCCCCTGCATTTTCGGTAACTCGGTTTGGTGGATGCGTTGGCTTACTTTGATTGGACCGGCGGAGTTCTGTTGGCTTTAGTTTTCGCGCTGGCGAGCTTTGCAATCAGCAGGACGCTCGGCAACCGCAGGCGCGTGAAGGAAATCCAGAAGGAAATCAACGGGTTCAACGCGGAGCTGAAGAAGGCCGCCGACTCGAAGGACGAGAAAAAAGTCAAGCAGCTCACGGAACGCGAATCGCAAGTGACGAAGCTCATGTGGGAGATGATGGGCTACTCGTTCAAGCCGCTGCTCGTGCTCCTGCCGCTGTTCTGGATTGCGTACGAGTTCGTGCTTCCCGCGCTATTCGCGCCCGGCTTCATCGTGCACCTACCGTTCAGCCTGCCTTCCAACATCATGTTCTGGGAGCCGTGGAAGGATTATTTGGGCGCACGGGGTTTGTTCATCTACTCGCTCGTCGTGATGGGCATGGTGCTGGAATTAATCGCAACCAAAGTGTTGAAAATGGACGGCATATAGGGTGTATTATTGGCGTTTAACGTGTATTTTAGGAGGTACCGATTGAAATGAAACCGTCTCACAGGCGAATGAAGAAGCGCTACAAGCGCAGCCTTTCCGGCGCAGTGGTGCTCAAGTTCAAGCGGCCCAAGCCGGCGCGGCGCGTTTGCGCGCTGTGCGGCGGCGTGCTGCACGGCGTGCTGCGCAGGCGTCCGTCCGACTTGCGCAAGACGAGCAAGAGCCAGCGCGCGCCCACGCGCATGTTCGCGGGCGTATTGTGCGGCTCTTGCGTGGCGCTGATAGTCAAGGACAGGGCGCGCATGAAGGCGGGCTCGGCAACCGAGAAAGACGTGCCGTTGACGCGGCTGAAGTTCGTCAAGCAGTTGAAGGCTTAAAAGGGGTTTTTGGAGTTTGCGCGTTGCGATTTCGGGTTTGTCGGGCTGCGGCAACAGCACCGTTACTTCGCTGGTAGCGGAGAAACTGGGCTTGGCGCGCGTGAACTACACTTTCCGCGACATGGCGCGCGAGCACGGCGTGTCCTTCGAGGAGTTGCGCGAGAAGGCGGAAGCCGAGTTTCCCGAAGTCGACCTGGATTTGGACGCGCATTTGGTCGAACTGGCCGCGGACGGCAAGAATTGCGTCATCGGCTCGCGGCTCGCCGTGTGGCTGGACACCCCCGCGGTTCTCAAGCGCATCGACTTCCCGCGCGACCAGTGGTTCTCTTTCGACTTCAAGTTCTGGCTGGACGCTTCGCTGGAGACGCGCGCCAGGCGCATCGCCAAGCGCGAGTCCCGCCCGTTCGAGGAAGTCCTCGCGGAGACGCGCGGGCGCGACGGGTTGGACGCGGCGCGCTACAAGCGGCTGTACGGCATAAACGTGCGCCAGCCGCAGGCAAACTTGAAGGTTGACACCGAAAAGTTCGACGCGGAAGGCGTAGCACAGGAGATAGTGAGGTTCGTGGAATGCCAAGGTACCCGCCGCTGAACGAGCTCGTGATGGTGACCGTCAAGCGCGTCCTGCCCTACGGCGCGATAGTCGCGATGGACGAGTACGACGGGCTCGAGGCTTTCGTCCACATTTCCGAAGTGTCCACGGGCTGGACCCGCAACGTTTCCGAGCACCTGAAGGAGGGCCAGAAGGCGGTAGTCAAGGTAATGCGCCTTGACCCCGAGAAGCGGCAGGTTGATGCGAGCCTCAAGCGCGTGAGCGAAGGCGAGCGCCGCCAGAAGGCGGAAGCCTACAAGGCGGAAAAGCGCGCGCAAAAGCTTTTGGAGCGCGCGGCGTTCAAGGCAAAATCGACGCCGCAGGCTGCGCTGGCCGAGGCGGGCGTGCCTTTGGTCGCGGAGTACGGGAGCCTGCACGCCGCGTTCGAGTCGATTGCCGCGGGAGAAATTCCGCAGGCGAAGATTGACAAGAAGTGGATGGACGTGCTCTCCGAGGTCGCCAAGGCGGAAATCAAGAAGAAAGAAGTCGAGGTGAAGGCGTCGCTCAACCTCGTGTTTTACGGTTCCGGCGGCTTGAAGCGCCTGATGGACGCGCTCGCGGGCGTGGAAAAAGCCTCGGGCGTGCAGGTGCACTACGTGGGCGCGGGGCATTACTCGCTCAAGTCCGTCGCCGGCGACTACAAGTCCGCGGAAAAGGCGCTGGACAAGGTGGAGGCGTTCCTCGAGGCGGGCGTTTCGGGCAGCCAGGCGGAATACTCGGTGGAGAGGAAGAAGAAATGAGGCTGCGCCGGTGCACCGCTTGCGGGGCTTACACGCTCTCGGAGACGCACTGCTCGGTCGGTTCTGCGAACCCCCACCCGCCGCGGTATTCGGCGGAGGACAAGTACGCTTCTTACAGGAGAAAGGCAAGGCACGGTGGTTGAATTGAAAATTTTGAAGGACGAAAACAAGGAGCTCAAAGTCGAATTCGAAGACCTGGACTTGGGCCTGGCCAACTACGTGGTTGACGGGCTGTTGAAGGAGAAGGACGTGGAGTTCGCTTCCGCATCGTACACGCACCCGCTCGAGGGCTGCGTGGTCATAACAATCAAGGCGCCGAACGCGAAGAAGGCGCTCGCCAAGGCGGTCAAGGCGTCGGCGGCGGAACTCGAGGCAGTGAGGAAGGCGCTGGAATGAGTTTGGCGGCGCAAGCGCGCGGTTACATCCGTAAGAACAAGGTTTCCATAGCCCTCTCGGTCGCGCTCGCCGCGGTCGTTTTAATCTATTCGCGTTACCCGCACCCCGCGCTGGGCTTGGCGGGTTTCTTCCTAATCGTCGGCTTGATTGCATCGGACTTCTTCAAGCCCGAAGCCGCGGAGAAAAAGGCCAAGGCGGCGGAAAAAGCGAAGGTGCAGGCGCGGGACGGCGGCTGGAAACTCATCGTCGAATTGTTTGTTGCGCTGGCCGTAGCGGTTGCCGCATGGTTCGCGTTCGGCTTCGTGCTGCAGACGGACACGCCGCTCAACGTGGTGACTTCGTGCAGCATGCTGCCCAACTTGGAGCGCGGCGACTTGATAGTGCTGCAGGGCGGAGGCGTTTCCGCGCAGGAAGTGCAAATCGATGCGAACCTGTCCGGCGCTTCGTACGAATCCAACCCTTACTACATTACCGGCGGCGAGTCGCGGCTGGCGGTCATGTTCACGGACGTGGTTGTCGGCGGAAGCCAGCCGTTTTCCTATCCGCTGCGCTCGTGCACGCTCCGCAACCGTTCCGGTTCCGAACAAGCAGTGCCTTGCGCGCCAATCGTGCAGTACGGGAACGCGAATTATTCCTCGGCCGGCAACGACGTAATCGTCTATAACCCCGAGCCGAGGATTTACGGGTTGATAATCCACCGCGCGCTGTTGCGCCTGAAGGCGGACGACGGTTATTATTACCTGACCAAGGGGGACAACA
>PFPF01000023.1 GCA_002792915.1 Candidatus Micrarchaeota archaeon CG_4_10_14_0_2_um_filter_60_11
CTGCGGCTTGCTCTCGAGCAGCTCCTTGATTTCCTCGAAGGGTATGGGGCGCGAGAGCACGCTCTTCACGTGCGGCACGTTGGTGATTAGCTGGCGCGCGGACGCGTCGTTTGCCGCCTCGACGATGAGGTAGCCCTTGAGCCGCGGGGACACGAGCAGGGCGTTGACCGCGATGCCGCCCTTCCTGGCCTTCTTTTCCAGAAGGTCCGCGACTATGCTTTCCTGCCCGGCGGTTACACGATAAGCGAACAACATTTTTGAAAACCCCGTTAAACGTGCCTCAAGGCGTAAGCCGCCATGGAGATGATGAACCCAATCAGGCCTATGAGGACCATTCCCGCGCCCGTGGTAAGCGCCATCTGGCGGTACTCCGCATCCTTGGGCTTGTAAGTAATCATTATGACGCGCTTGCTCTGCTTCACGAAGTCGTCAATAGTTTGCATCAAGTTCATTGGCAATCAACCCACGAAATCCAAATCTATGGCTTCCTCGCCCTTTTCGTTCGCGCCTTCCTTCAGCCCGGTCACGACGGCGAGCACGCGCACCTGGTTCTTCTCGAGCGAGTCGTCCAGGCGCGCGCCCCAGATGATGTGCGAATCCTTCGCCATCGCGGAGCTAATCGCCTGCACCGCGGCCTCGGCTTCGCCCAGCGTCATGTCCTTGCCGCCCGTTATGTTGACGAGCGCCTTGTTTGCCTGCGAAATGTCCAAGTCGAGCAACGGTGACGAGAGCGCCTTTTGCGCCGCCTCGACCACGCGGTTGCGCTGGTCCACCGTACTCGCTTCGCCCACGCCTATCATGGCGGTCCCGCTGCCCTCGAGAATCGTGCGCATGTCCGCGAAGTCCAGGTTGATGAGGCCGGGCACGGTTATGAGCTCGGTTATTCCCTTGACCGCGCTAGTCAGCACGGAGTCGCTGGCCTTGAACGCGGCGTCAAGGGGCAAGTCCGCCACGAAGTAAAGCAATTTGTCGTTCGGAATCACGATGACCGTGTCCGCTTCCTTCTTCAGCTTCTCGGTTCCTTCGAGCGCGTTGCGCATGCGCTTCGCGCCCTCGGAAGTGAACGGAAGAGTGACGACGCCTATTACAAGCGCACCCGCAGCCTTGGCCGCGCGCGCGATTAATGGCGCTGCACCCGTGCCCGTACCTCCGCCCATGCCGCAAGTCACGAAGACCAAATCGGAGTCGGAGAGGAGTTCCTTTATTTCCTGTTCGGATTCCTGCGCGGCAGCCTCGCCAATTGTCGGGTTGCTTCCCGCGCCCATGCCCTTGGTCTTCTTCTTGCCGAGCAGGAGCTTCTTGTAACACTTTACCGTTAGCAGGTGCTGGGCGTCCGTGTTCATCGCCACGAGCTTGGCGCCGGTTATGCCCGTCTGCGTCATGCGGTTGATCGTGTTCGAGCCCGAACCGCCCGCGCCTATCACGTACACCTTGGGCGTGCTGTCCTTCAGGAACTGAAGCAGTTCCGCGTCCTCGTCCGAAGCGGGCTGGCCGCCTGGCGAAATAAGCACTTCCCTCTTAGAGCCGAACATCGTGTCGAAATCCGCGTTAGCCATATTATCCAAAACCTGCCTGGCTTTCAACCTCGCAGTAGAGGGTGAAGCAACGCAATACTTTTATGCCCGACCCTTATTAACCCTTTCGAAAAATGTTGGGCTCAACCGCGAAAACCGCGCGCGAAATCAGGTCGCTGAGAATACAGGGAGCCGAAGCAATCGCATCGGCAGCCGTCGAAGCCATGGCAGCCGAGGCCCACGCTTCGAAAGCGAAAACCAAGGCCGCGCTCCTCAAAGAATTGGGGCAAGCCGCGAATATATTAAAGCAGGCGAGGCCAACCGAACCCGCGCTTCGCAACTCGCTGCGTTTCATCCTCGCACGCGGCCGCCAGTCGGATGCCGCGGTTCCCGAACTAAAGCGCTTCATCGTAATACTGGCGCGCGACTACGCGAAGCACAGCCTTTTGAACAAAAAGAAAATCGCCGGGCACGGCGGTCCCCTCGTGCCAAACAACGGCGCAGTGCTGCTGCACTGCCACTCGTCCAGCGTGATGCGCGTGCTCAAGAAGGCGCACGACGACGGAAAAAAATTCAAGGTTTACTGCCTTGAAACGCGCCCGCTTTACCAGGGCCGCACGAGCGCGGCGGAGCTTTCCAATTACGGAATCGACGCCGTGCTTTGCGTGGACTCGTGCGCGGAAACCGCGCTCCTGAAGATGGGGCGCAGGGGAATCGTGCTGGTAGGCGCGGACGCGGTCACCGCGGACGGAGACTTGGTGAACAAAATCGGAACGGCGGGCGTTGCCGCGCTTGCATATGGCTACGGAACGCGGCTTTACTCCTGCACGGGCTCGCACAAGTTCGACCCGCTCACGCTGGGAGGCAAAAGCGAACCCATAGAGGAGCGCGCCGCGGAGGAAGTCCTGACAACAGCGGACGCGGCGAAGTGGGGCTTCAAAAGAATGCCGCGCGTGCTGAACCCCGCTTTCGACTTGACGCCCGCCAGCCTCGTGACCGGCTTCGTGACCGAATGGGGCGTGCAATCGCCCAAGGCTTTCGTGAAACGCGCGACGGCCGAATACCGCTAGCGCAAGCGACGCGTGCTTTTTAATACTCGCGCGGCGTTAACCGCTCATGGAATTCCGCGTGCAGCTGTTCGACGTCGAGCAGGGCCAGAACGAGGTTGTCTTGAACGACTCGCAGGCGCGCGAGTTGAGCATCGGCATCTCGGACCGCGTCAAGATGACCGCGAACAGGAAGAGCGTCACGGCAATCGTGGACCTGTCGCACGAGTTCATCAGGCCCGGCGAGGTGGGCGTGTTCTCGGAAGTCGCGCAGATGCTCTCCCTCAAGCAGGGCCAGAAAGTCCTGCTGGAAAGCGCGGAACGCCCCGCGAGCCTGGACGCGGTGCGCAAGAAACTGGACGGCGGCATACTCGACGACAAGGAAATCGCCTCGATAATCAACGACTTGATGGCGGAAAAGCTCTCGGCAACCGAGCTGGCGGTTTTCATAAGCGCGGTTTACACGCGCGGCATGACGACCGACGAGACTGTTTCGCTCACCAAGGCGATTTACGCTTCTGGCGGCAGCCTCAAGCCCAAGGCGAAAGTCGTGGCGAGCGAGCACAGCATCGGGGGAGTGGCGGGCGACCGCAGCAGCATGCTCATAGTGCCCATAATTTCCTCGCTTGGCGTCTGCATACCCAAAACGTGCAGCCGCGCGATAAGCAGCGCGGCGGGAACCGCGGACGTGATGGAAGTCTTCTGCCCGGTTTCGCTGGACTTGAAGAAGATGCAGCGGGTCGTTGACAAGGTCAACGCGTGCCTCACCTGGGGCGGGGCCGTGAACATGGCCGCGGCGGACGACAAGATGATTAACATCCGCAAGCCACTGCACTTGGACCCCAAGCCGCTCCTGCTGTGCAGCATACTCGCCAAGAAGAAGGCGGAAGGCGCGGACTACGTCTTGCTTGACCTCCCGATAGGCCGCGGCGCAAAGCTGGACAACTTGGAGAAGGCGCGCGACTTGGCGAAGGACTTCGAGGCGCTGGGCAGGATGCTGGGCATGCGCGTCCAGTGCAGCATAACCGACGGAAGTGAACCCCTGTTGCGCACCATAGGGCCGAACCTGGAGGCGCGCACGGTTCTGGAAACCCTGCAGGGCAAGGGAAGCTACGAGCTCGCCGAGAAGGCGTGCGTGATGAGCGGGCTCATGCTTTCCATGCTGCGCGGCCTGACGCGCGAGGAAGGCTACAAGATGGCGCGCCACCAGCTCGCGTCCGGCAAGGCGCTGGAAAAGTTCCTGGAAATAGTCAGGGAACAGGGCGGCAACCCGGACGTGAAAAACGCGGACTTCGGATTGGGAAAATACAAGCAAGCCGTCATCGCGAAGGAGTCCGGAAAGGTGGGCCACGTGGACAACCGCGAAATCTCGCGCGTGTGCCGCACGCTTGGCGCGCCCGCGGACAAGGCGGCGGGAATGGTGCTAAAGTTCATGAAGGGCGACAAGGTAGAGGCGGGGCAAGTGCTGCTGGAGCTCTATTCCGGGAACAAGGAGAAGGCGGCGATGGCTGCCAGGCAGGCAGACAAAGTCGTGGAAATAGAAAAGATAATGATAGACGTCGTGTGAAGGCGGGAGTGAAAAAGTCGCGGCGTGAAAAATGCAGGGAGTGAACAAAAATGATTGAAGTGCGTTTCCATGGAAGGGGCGGGCAAGGCGTCGTGACTGCAGCCGAGGTGCTGGCGATTGCCGCGTTTTACGACGGCAAGCAGTCGCAGGCGTTCCCGTTTTTCGGCGTAGAGCGCACCGGCGCCCCGTTGGAGGCGTACTGCCGCATAAGCGACACGCCGATAAAACTCCACCAAAACGTTTACGAGCCGGACTACGTCGTGGTGCTCGACGACACCCTGCTGGGAATGGACGTCTTCAAGGGCCTCAAGGGGAACGGCAAGAAAATAGTCGCTTCCGCCAAACCCGTAAAAGGGGCGTACACCGTGGACGCGCTCGCCATCGCGGAACGCGAGTTGGGCAAGCCGCTGGTGAACGTGCCCGTGCTGGGCGCGTTCGCGAAAGTCACGGGCATAGTCACGCTCGCTTCGCTGGAAAAGGCGGTGCGCAAGCAGTTCGAACGCAAGCCCGACGCCGCGGAAAAGAACGTACGCGCGCTCAAGGCGTGCTTCGAGACGGTGAAGTCATAATGGCAGAAACCTCGAAAATCGCGGAGTGGCTTGACGGCACGCTTTATTGCGACATCGAGGACGACTCGTTCAACGGCCTGCAAATAGCCGGCAAAAGCGAGGTCAAGCGCGTCGGCCTCGCCGTGGACGCGTGCCTTGAGACGTTCGATGCGGCTTCGCGGCAAAAATGCGACCTGCTGCTGGTTCACCACGGCTTGTTCTGGAAGAACCGCCTGCCCAGCAGGATTGACGCGTTGTGGCGCAACCGGCTGAACGCCTGCTTCGAATCGGGATTGAACTTGTACGCGGCGCACCTGCCTTTGGATGCGCACCCGAAGCACGGAAACAACATTTGCATCGCGAACGGCCTGGGCTTGGCGCAATTAAAGCCGTGGGCGCGTTACCACGGCACGGCAATCGGGTTCAGGGGCCTGAAGGAGACGACGCTCGAACGGCTGGCGAAGCAATGCGAAACGCTGACCGGGAAAAAGCCGCGCGTTTTCAATTTCGGAGATATGAAAAAAATACGCAGCGTGGGCGTCTGCTCGGGCGGCGGGGGATTTGCCGTGGCCGAAGGCGGAGTCGACGTCCTGGTTACGGGCGAGTTCACGCACTCGAACTACCATTACGCCAAGGAGAACGGCGTCAGCGTCATCAAGGCGGGGCACTACGCCACCGAAACCTTCGGGGTGCGCGCATTGGGCGGGGCTCTGGCCAAAAAGTTCGGGCTGCAAGCGGTCTTCATCGACGCGCCGACCGGGCTCTAAGCCGCGGCTTCTTCCCGCTTCTTCTTCCACCAGTTGTAGCCGTAGACGGCGACAAGGAGGATTACGAGGGCGTAGAGGAGCCATGAATAGTCCGCCTGCTGCGTTGGCGTTGCCGACGCAGTCGGCTTGGAAATGCACGCTTGGTAGCGCGAGTAAACCGAGTCTATTTTCGCGGTAACGGGCGGCAGCAACTCGAGCATCTTCGCGTAACCAATCGCGCTCGCCTTTTCGCGGTAGTACTCGACTTCCTGCCAGTCGCGGGTAACATCCGCCGTAACTATGCCGCACGACTGCAGGACGGTTTTTGCCTGCGTGACGAACTGGTAGCGCAGGTAGGCGGCGTCGTACGCCTCGAGGGCGCGCCCCTTCGAGTACGCGAACGAGAAGGAGGAAACGGAGTCGTTGACCCAAGCCCGCTTGTAGGAGTACAGCGAGTTGAGGGTGACGGACGGGTTCGAGGAAGCGAACTTCGAGTACAGGCTGGAGAGGCCTATGTCCTTCAGGTTTTCCAGGCTGTTGTAAATGTTCTCGTTGTCCGGCGCCGTTATCGGGGACTTGAACACGGCGGACTGGGCCGACGCAATGGCGTTCAAGTAGTCCTGATAGACCGTGAAGAACGCGGAGAGGCGGCTGAAGCTCGTGTTGTAATAGTAAACGAGCGTCGAGAGCTCTGACGCGGAATAAACGTCGTTGAAAACCTGCTGTTGCGACTGGCCCTCCTGAAACATCGCGTTCGTGTCGTCCGCCGCCTGCACGAGCAGCGTCAGGTTCGCCTCCACCTGCGAGAAGTCAAGGTAGGCGTACTTGGACTGCACGACTTGCGCCAAGTCGTTCAGGTTCGCCTGGCTCTGCTGCAGCGCGATGAGCGAGGACGAAAAGGCGGGAGCGAGCGACGAAAAAGAATATCCTTTCGGCTCTATGAAGTCGTGCACCGCGCCGTAATCGTACGCCGACGCCGCGACGGCCGACAGCTTCACCTCGTCGGAAACCACGTCGCCGAGGTATTCGCTGACCGCCACCACGAGCTTCTTGGAAACCGGGGGATAGATTTGCGTGTAATAAATCCAGTAGGAATCCGCGCCGACCTCGAGCGGCTGCGGCAGCGTTGTCACCGCCTCGCCAGCCGTGTAAGGCGACGCCTTCTCTTCCGCCTCGCTGCTCGACACCGCGCAGGCGAACTGCGCCGCGAGCGCGAGGAATACGAATGCAAAAAACAACCGCTTCATGCCGCACGCATTAACTTCCCGGCTAATAAAAGAGTTGTGGGAATAAGGCGGAGGGACGGAAGCGCGTAAATTACGGCAATTAAGGGGACACGGTGGCGTTCAGCCCCGCCTTTAGCGAGGCGATTATCTGGGACTGGTTGTCAATGTTCGCCTCGGCGCCCGCGAAGACGCCGCCGCGCACGAGTATCACGACGAGCGCCACGAACAGTATGACGCCGCCCACTAGCATGACGAATTCCATCGCGGTCTGCGCTTTCACCGCAATCCGCTCAGCCGAGGATCTTGGTCTTCACGATGTAAGCGATTACGGTGACGAACACCACCGCTCCGCCCAACAGCAACGCGTATTCGACGCTCGCTTGCCCGCGCATTCAACACACCACTCCCGACCCACCGACGATGGTGAGACTGAACCACTTGCCCAACTCGAAAACGAGGAGCGCAACGAGTATCATGACCGGCGCGTACAATATATACCTTGCCATCTTTCCCTCGCGAATTACGCCGATTGCGAACGCGGCGATGACCGATTCCACGCCGAGGAACAATGTGAGCAGGAAATTCAAGTCGCACAGGCTCACGGACTGCTTGGAAGCTCCGGGCATCGCGCCGCCTATCCCCATGTTGATGTAATTCACGATGGTTATCGTGAAGCCGAAGATGAACGGGGAAAGCAGAACCGCGGACACCGCCAAAAACAAGACGTGCATGGTGGTGCGCGAGTAGCGTTCGCGCTTGATGCGCAGCACGTCGCGCGAGTCCTCCGCGATTTCCGCCATCACGCCCGCAAGCCCCGCGCCCGCGCGCTTGGCGTCCACAATTATGGCTGCCGTGCGCTTGAACAGCACCGAACCGCCCGCTTCGGCGGCTTCTATGAGCACGTCGTCGAAAGTCTTGCCGTCCTTGAGCTTCTTGAGCGCCGCCTTCAAGTCGTCGCCCAGCGGGCCGTAACCGCCGTCCGCGGCTTCCTGCAGCGCGCCCTCGACGGTTCCGCCCGCCTTGAGCACGAGGCTCATGTGCTTGAGCGCGTCAGGCATGTTCTCCTCCACTTTCGAGATGCGCGTGTTGCGGATGCTGACGGGCACGGTTACGACCAAACTCATCACGGCGAGGAACGCGACCGCTGAAACCACCGGCGAGACGCGCAGCGCCTGCAGCGTTGCCGCCACGAGGACTGCCGTGACCACGAAGAAGAACGCGAACAGCTCGAACGAGCACTTGAACCCGCTCGCGGCGTAATACCGCCTGAGCAGTAAGTATCTTGACTTCAACGCGTCGAAAAACCTTACCATGCGACCGGCTCCAGCCTCTTGGTGATGTACAAAATCGCGAACATCGCGGCGATGATGCCGCCGAACGCGCCGTAAACGAAGAACGGCGGCAGGCCCCCGCCGAAAAGCGGAATTTGCATCACGGCGGACAAAATTGCCGCACCCACGGGCGCTACGACCGCCACCATGATGTAAATGATGTTGATGAAATTCAAGCGCTCGGTGAAGTCGCGGATGCTCATGCGCGTCTCGAACGACACGTCGTCCGCGATGTCCGTGATAATCTGGGAGAGGCTGCCGCCCGTCTTGAGGGCGCGCACGATTTGCGTCAACGCCTTGCGGAGCCCTTTCGAACGCGTGCGCCTCAACAGCTTTGACAGGGCATCCTCGGTGCTCAACCCGTTCGCCATGTCGCCGAGCACGCGGTTCAGCTCCTCGCTGAGCACGCCGTAGTCCGACTGCGCGACCGAGCGCAGCGCGCGGTAGAAGCTCACACCCGCCTTGATTTGCGTCGCGAGCTGGCGAAGCGCGAAGGGAAGCACGCGGTCGATATCGCGAGCCCGCGAATCCGCCTTCGACGCGGGGTAAGCCATTGCGGCGACTATCACCATGGCGAAAGCCGCCACGCCCGCGACGGGCGCGAGCAACAGCAGCAGCGAGTCGCCGAAAGCCGCGCCGAGCGCGCCGAACAGCA
>PFPF01000019.1 GCA_002792915.1 Candidatus Micrarchaeota archaeon CG_4_10_14_0_2_um_filter_60_11
TTCGCGGGGAGCGTGCACGACGCGGGCAGCCCCCTGCCGCCCTTTACTTCCACGATGCACAGCCTGCACTCGCTTTGGGGCGGAAGGCCTTCGTAGTGGCAAAGCGTGGGAATGAATATTCCTGCTTGCTTTGCCGCCTCGAGCACCGTCGTTCCTTCCGGAACCGCCACTTTCTTGCCGTCGATTGAAAGCGTCACGCTCATTTTTTGGCACCCATCCTGCACGCGCCCGCAGCGCACTTCTTGCCCTTCACGTGCTCGCCGTATTCGCCTTTGAAGTAGCGAATCGTGGAAAGCACGGGGTTCGGCGCGGTTTGGCCGAGTCCGCACAGCGAAGTGTCGCGTATGATGCGCCCCATGCGCTGCAATTCCTCGACGTCGGTGGCCTTTCCCTTTGCGTCCGCAATCCTGTTCAGCACGTCGAGCATGCGCGCCGTGCCCTCGCGGCAGGGCGTGCATTGGCCGCACGATTCGCTTTGCGTGAACGCGAGGAAGTAACGCGCAACGTCGACCATGCACGTCGTCTCGTCCATCACGACGAGCCCACCCGAGCCCATTATGGCGCCCGCCTCGTTCAACGACTCGTAATCCAATTGCAAGTCAAGGCAGGATTCCGGCAGGCACCCGCCGGAAGGGCCGCCCGACTGCGCGGCCTTGAATTTCCTTCCGTTCGGAATGCCTCCGCCGATTTTGAAGACCATGTCGCGCAGCGTTATACCTATGGGAACTTCGAAAGCCCCAGTATTGTTGACTTTGCCCGTCATGCAGAAGACTTTCGTGCCCTTGCTCTTGGCGGTGCCCCGCGCCGCGAACCACTCCGCGCCGCGCCTGAAAATGTTGGGCACGTGCGCGAGAGTTTCCACGTTGTTGATGTTCGTGGGCTTGCCCCACAAGCCGTGCTCGGCCGGGTAAGGCGGCCTGGCGCGCGGCATGCCGCGCTTGCCTTCTATCGAGGCGATGAGCGCGGTTTCCTCGCCGCAAACGAACGCCCCCGCGCCCAGCCTTACTTCCACGTCGAAATCGAAGCCCGAGCCCAAAATATTTTTGCCCAAAAACCCCTTGGCCTGCGCTTGCTCCACCGCCGTTTTCACGGATTGCGCGGCAAGCGGCTTTTCCGCGCGCACGTAAACGAAACCCTTGCCCGCTCCGCACGCGTAACCCGCGATTATCAAGCCTTCCAATACCTTGTGCGGGTCGCCTTCCAAATTCGCGCGGTTCATGAACGCGCCCGGGTCGCCCTCGTCCGCGTTGCAGATTGCGAATTTTTCCCCCGCCGGCGCCTTGGCGCACAACTCCCACTTTATCGCAGTCGGGAATCCGGCTCCGCCGCGTCCGCGCAAACCCACCGCCTTGACTTGGGCGACGACTTCCGCAGGCTTGAGCTTCAATGCCTTCCGCAAGCCCTCATACCCGCCCGCGGCAATGCAATCGTCAATTGATTTCGGGTCTACTACCCCGCAATTCTCGAACGCGTCCCTGAACTGCAGCGCCCAAAACGGCTGGCTTGACAACGGCGGCACTTTTTCAGCGCCCTTCAAAACGCATTTGTCGCGCTTAGCCAGTGCCTTCGCGGCAACCGCCTCGCCCTCAAGCGCAGCCTTGGCAATCAGCCGCGCATCTTCAGGCTTCACGCGGCCGTACAAAACCCCGCCCACCTCGACCAGCGGCTCCGCAAAACACAAACCCAAACAGCCAACACCCTTAACCGTTGAGCCGCTTTTCGCGGCGCCTTCAGCCGCAAGGGTTTCCTCTAGCGCGCGTCTGACTTCAGCCGCGCCGGCGCTGAGCCCGCAAGTGCCCACCCCGATGCGGAAGACGAGCGCGGTCATTTTTTGTCACCGTACTTCGCGATTATGCCCTTCGCCTGCCCCGCCGCAACGCTCGAGTAAATGTCGTCGTTGACCTTGATTATGGGCCCGAGCGCGCACGCGCCGAAGCACCTCACCGAGAGCAGCGTGAACTTCTTGTCCTGCGTGGTTTCGCCCGCCTTTATGCCGAGCTCTTTCTCGAACTCTTCCAATACTTTCTTCGAGCCCTTTACGTGGCAGGCGGTGCCCGAGCAAATCTGGATGATGTTTTTTCCGGGCTGTTCGAGCCTGAACTGCGCGTAAAAAGTCGCGACCCCGTAAATCGAGGACAGGGGGATTTTCAGCTGTTCCGAAACTTCCGCCAGGCTCTCGGGCTTGAGGTAGCCTTCCTCTTCCTGGAGCTCCTGGAGGACGGGAATCAGCGCGCCCCGTTCGGCCGCGTGCTTGCGGCTGATGGCCGCCGCTTTTGACGCGAGCTTGGGCTTTTCGGGCATGGATTAGCTTAGCCCGCGGCAATTATTTAAACCGGAGCAAAACCGGGCTGCCGCAGGAAGCGCGATAAAAAATGAAAAATAAGGGTTGCGCAGGCTTTCACCTACGCAAGATTCAGGTATCTAGTACCTACCGCGTCCGCCGCCGTAGCCGCCGTAGCTGCCGCCACCGCGTCCGCCGCCGTAGCCGCCGCCCGTCGGGCGCCTGTGCTTCTTGAAGCACTCCCTGCAATAGACCGGCCTTCCTTCGGCCGGCTTGAAGGGCACTTCGCACTCCTGGCCGCAGTCGCTGCAGACCGTCTTGTGCATTTCGCGCGAGGCACCGTAACCGCTGCCTCCGTATTCTCCGCCACTGGATCCACCAGAGCTGTCGTCGTCTTCGCTCATTTCTTTCTATTCACCTATTTCACGGTTTTTCGCGCGCAAAGGGTTTGGGAACGCAGGCTGGAACGCGTAAAAATCACTCTTTCTCTCGAAAAAGCAGTTTCTTGGTCTTCGCCCCTGTTCGCTTCCTGAACGCGTTGATCCGCCCGCTTAGACGGATTCCCGCACCAATTAACTCGCAATCCGGAGTTATAAACGTTTGGAAAAGGCGAAAACGGCGGTTTCTGCAAACGCCTTTTAATTCGCGCCCCGTAATGCAGCGCGGTGGTCCCGATGGCTGCGGCCAAGGCAAGCAAGACGGTTGAAAACTTGAAGTTCGCGTTCGCGGGCGAGTCGCAGGCGCGCAACAAGTACGACTATTTCGCGAAAGCAGCGCGCAACGAGGACCGCGGCGCCATCGCCCTGATTTTCGAGGAGACCGCGGGCAACGAGATGCAGCACGCCAAGGAGGAATTCAAGCGCCTGCACGGCATCGGGGGCACGGCCGAGAACTTAAAGGCGGCAATCGAGGGCGAGCATTACGAAACCAACCAAATGTACCCTTCGTTCGCCAAGCAGGCCCTCGCGGACGGGGACGGGGACGCCGCCAACCTGTTTACCCAGCTGGCGAAGGTCGAGGCGGTTCATGAGGCGCGCTACAAGAAGATTTTGAAGCGTCTCGAGGAAGGCACGCTTTACAAGCGCGAAAAGCCGATTTACTGGAAGTGCACAAAGTGCGGCTTCGTGCACCACGGCGCCGAGGCGCCGGAAAAGTGCCCGTCGTGCGGCCACCCGCAAGGCTATTATTGGCCGCTTGACGCATCCGATTTGTAGGAAGCGCGGTGGTATTGGAATGGCGGAAAAAAACGGGATTTACAAGTGCCCGGTTTGCGGGAACGTGGTGAGCGTAATCGAGGCGCACCAGGGCGAACTCGTTTGCTGCGGCAAGCCCATGGAGCTCTTGAAGGAACAGACCTATTTGGAGGAGGGCCGCGAGAAGCACGTGCCTGTAATCGCGGTTTCCGGCAACACGGTCACCGTCAAGGTCGGCTCGGTCCCGCACCCCATGCTGGACAACCACTACATCGAATTCATCCAGCTGCTCCAGCGCGACCGCGTGCTTGAAACCAAGCGGCTTTACCCGGGCGACGCGCCGGAAGCCGTGTTCACGGTCAAGGATGCGAGGAACTTGCGCGCCCGCGAGTACTGCAGCGTGCACCTGCTCTGGATGGGCTAGCAAGAGCCGCGCGGTGCGGCCGTAAAGTCAACCGTAGCCGCGGGCTTGATGCAGGTGCACGCGCAACCCGCTCTTTCTGGCGCGCCTGTCCACGTCAGCCACGGTTTCGCGCGTGAGCGGGTAGTCGTTGCCGCCCAATACGAGCCGCGGACCGCGCCTGTCCTTCCACGCGGCTTTCGGGTCGTAGTCTACGCGGTCGTTCACCGCCGCGCCCATGACCTTGTTCCAATTTTGCGGTTTCAAACCCCAGGCGGGCACTATTGCGAACCCTTTGTTGTCGTTTTCCACGAAGTCGTTGAAGTCGGAACAGTTCATTGCCGCCACTTTCGGATTTTTTTCAACCCTTAGCTCGGGATACGGCTTGCGCATCATTTTCTCCTCGCGGCGAGCATAGTGCCGCTCCATTTTGCGGAACGCGTCTGCGGGATAGCCGGGCATTGCGGCCAAGTTTCCCATTGCGCCGCTTTCTATTTCGGTGTAGCTGCGCTTTGCCTGCGCCGGGTATCCGAGTTCTTTGAAGAGCGGCGACACGAACCAAATTGTGTTTGAAATGTTGGTGTGCCTGCGCCGCATCTTCCCGAAGTCGGGGAACGGCAAGAGCGTTTCCAGCGTTGTGAATACGGCGTGCGAGTTGCCGCGCTTTGCGAGCGTAGCCGCAATCTCGCGGACCGCCTCCTTGTTTTGCAGGTGGTTTTTTTTCAAATAGTCCGTGACCGCGCCTTCGGGGAAGATGTAAAAGTGCTGCCCAGCTTCCGGCGGCGCCGCAAGTTCGGCCTTGAGGTAATCGTGCAGTGCGGCAAGGTTGCGGAACGTGCCGCGAACGTAGTGCAGGTGGAACGGCTCTTTCCCGAATTCCAGCCCCTTGAAGTCACAGCCCAGTATGGACAGCGCGGTAACCGCGCCCGCCTTCAAGCCGAGCTTGAGGAAACCGCGCCTGTCGATGAGTTCCTCGCGCTTTTCCATTATAGGACAAAGGGCGCGCGCGGCGTATTAAAGGATAGCGCGAGTGCCGCGGCGCGCTTGCCGTGGACGAGGCTGGCTTTCCGCAATTACGGAAACCGCCTCCGTCAATCGCGGATTGCGGAAGCCTTTTCTATTCGCGTCGGCTTACTGTGCTAGTCATGGCTGTTATTGCAATCAACAAGCCGGGCAAAGGCAACGCCTCGGCGTTTCGTTCGGGGTGGCGGGCTTGCGCGTAGCTATGCTCGGCTGGGAGTTCCCGCCGTTCATGAGCGGCGGCCTCGGCGTGCACTGCGAAAACCTGAGCAAGAAGCTCGTTGCCGAAGGCGTGGAAGTCGACTTTTTCCTGCCGCAGAACGCGTGCCGAATCGAGTCCGGCGGCGTGAAGTTGGTTCCCGTTTATTACTCTGAAAAGCACGCGTCCATGAACGCGTCCACCGCGGACCCTTACTACAAGCTGCGGCAGGAAATGTCCTTCGTCGCCTCGAAAAAGGACTTCCTTCGCCCGCTGCGCGGCAAGCCCGCGGGCAAGGTGGACCGTTACAACGCGCGCGTCGCGCGCAAGATTGCCTTGCGGCACGCGCGCAAGCCTTACGATTTGGTGCACGTGCACGGGCGCTTCAACTTGGGCGCGGCGGTGATGGCCAAGCACCTGACTGGCCTGCCGTTCGTGTGGACCGTGCACAGCACGGCGTTCGACGAGGCGGTCGAGGCCAAGGTGGACGACTGGCAGTACAACTTCGAGCGCGTCGGCGGCCGCGAGGCGGACCGCATAATCGCGGTTTCCAAGCGCACCAAGTCCCAATTGAACTCGCGTTTCGGGCTCAAGTCGAAGAAAATCAGCGTGATTTACAACGGCATCGACGCCAAGCGTTTCGCTTCCGGCAGGTCGGCAAGGCATCTGCGGAGCGAAGTCCTGTTTCACGGCCGCCTGACCAACCAGAAGGGTCCGAAGTATTTCCTGCTCGCCGCGCGCGACTACCTTTCGCGTTTTTCCCACCGTGCGCGGTTCGTGATGAGCGGCAAGGGGCACTTGGGCGACAACCTCGAGCGCTTCTCGCGCGAATTGCGCATCAACCGCAGCGTTTCGTTTCCAGGCTTCATTCCCGAGCGGCGGCTGCCCGCGGTCTATTCCGAGAGCGACGTGTTCGTCCTGCCCAGCGTTTCCGAGCCGTTCGGCATAACCGTGCTTGAGGCGGCGGCGGCTGGCGTGCCGGCGGTGATTTCCAAGACGTGCGGCGTAGGCGAAGTCCTGAAGAGCTGCCTCAAGGTGGACTACTGGGACGTTTCGGCGATGGCCGACAAGGTTCACGACCTGCTGACGGACGACGGGCTTTACAACCGCCTAAGCGAGAGGAGCCGCGCCGCGGCAAACAGGCTTTCGTGGGACCGCATAGCGGGCGAGACCGCGGGAGTTTACGCGGGCGTGTGAGGCGCATGCAATGAAGGTCTTGTTCGTCGTAACCGAGTTGCAAAGGCCCGTTGGCGGCCTGTACCGGTTCGCAGTGGAACTCTTGCCCGCGTGGCGCAAGGCCTTCGCGCAGGGCAGGACGCAGTTCGAGCCGCTCGTGTTTTCGATGAAGGACCCGCTCGCGCCGCCGGGCGACCTGGTTCCCTCCGCCGACTTCCGCATGCCCGAAGGCGTTGCGCTGTTCGAGGCCGTGCGCGGCGGCGAGAAGTGCTACTTCCTCGAGTCCGCGCTTTCGCAGGAACAGCTGGGCGAATTCCAGCAAAAACTGTGGGAGACTTACGGCGTGCGCTCCATGAAGAGCGCGTCGTGGGTTTTCTACCGCCAACTCAACGCCTTCTGGAAAAGCCTGCCCGAAGTTTATCCGTCCGTGCGCGAGAAGCACGACGTGGCGCTCGTCGACTGCCAGGACTGGCTCGCCTACCCCGCGGGCTTCGCGTTGAAGGAAAAATTCGGTTTGCCGCTTTACTGCCGCATGCACTCGTGCGAGTGGGGCCGCTCGCTCGGCAAGCCCGACCCCGAAGAGCCGCAGCTTTCCATAGAAGCCGCTGCCTTGCAGGAAGCGGACTTTTTCCAGTCGGTTTCCGCCGGCGAGGTGCGCTTCGACCTTTACCGCCTACTCCCGCTGAAAGAGGCGCTCGCGCGCGAAAAGCCGCGCGGCGAGGAATGGATGGCGCGCCAAGCGGCAAAGGAGAAGGATTACCAGGACTTCCTGCTCACCGAGCCGCGCGGCAAGGCCGTGCTTGTCGGCAAGCGCTGCGCGGGGGTGCCCAACGGGATAATACTCGACTCTTGGAGGAAAATAACCGCGGAGGATGTTGCCGCGGGCAGGGCCGCGCTCGACGCCCTGCTGCCGGGCAAGGAGAAGTACGCGTTCTTCATCGGCAGGCCCGCCAAAATCAAGGGCGTTTACGAACTGCTTGACGCGTTCGCGCGGCTGGACGCCGCCTTCGGCCTCGTGATGTCCAGCAGCTTCACGCCCCCGCTCTTTGACGAGTTCATGCGCGAAATCGCGGCGCGCGGCTTGCAGGACCGCGTGGCGTTGAGGGACGGGTGGATTGACGAGAAGCTGAAGAAGCAAATAATGTGCGCCTCCGACGTCATAGTCCTGCCTTCGCTTTACGAGCCGTTCGGCATCGTGACGCTAGAGGGTTTGGCGGCGGACCTGGCCTGCGAAGCGAACGGGCTGGGCGGGCCCGTGGTAGTCGTGGGCGACACGGGCGGCATGAAGGAGACCGTGGAAAACCGCGTGAGCGGCCTGAAAGCGCCGATGGACGCGGACCGTTTCGAGTTGAAGTCCGAACTCCTCGCGGGCGTGCTTTCCGAGGCGTTCAACGACGCGGAATTGAAGCGGAGGCTGTCACGGGGCGGCGCCGAGCGCGTCAAGTCGCCGGTTTACGATTGGGTGAACATCGCGGAGACTTACGGCGGGCTTTACGCCCGCTGCGTCAAAAACTGCCGCGAATCCCAAGCCCAGCTCAAGTGAGCAGCCCGTGCTCTATGGCCTCCCAGCCCACGAGCACGATTATGACCAGGAAGACTATGTCCTGTATTGACAGTGTGAAAGTCAAGTCTAGCATTGTTTGCCCCGGATGCTACTAGCAAGGCTAAACTTTTTAACCCGTCACCCGACCACCTATTGTGGACTTCTTCACCGCCATAATACTCGGCGCCATACAAGGCTTGACCGAGTGGCTCCCAGTTTCAAGCAGCGGGCACCTCGCGCTCGCCCAGCACTACTTCGGCTGGGCTGCGCCGGTTGCGTTCGACGTAATGCTGCATTTCGGCACGCTCCTCGCGGTAATCGCGTACTTCTGGCGCGACATAAAGGGCTTGTTTTACTACCGCGCCAAGGGCTTGCAATACTTGTTCCTCATTGTCGCAGCGCTAATCCCGACCGCGGTAATCGGCTTGTCGTTCAAAAGCGTATTCGAGTCCATGTACTCCCAACCGCTCCTCATAGCCGTTGCCCTAGTAATAACCGGCGTCTTCCTAATCGTTGCCGAGCGCTTCTCCCAGCCCAGCCAGGAGCCGGACGTTGGCTCCGCTTTCCTCGTGGGCTTGGCGCAAGGCGTAGCCGTCGCGCCCGGAATTTCCCGCAGCGGCGCGACAATCGGCATGGGCTTGCTTTCGGGA